>JAKAUD010000203.1 GCA_021827885.1 Thermoplasmata archaeon
CGGAAATAGGTTTGACTACTGATGATTTATCCTTGTCAAATGGAATTGTTTTCGTAGAGGGAACTTCTGACTCTTCAGTCTACAAAGTATTGTTTGAAAAAATTGGGGACCCAATCTACAAGTTTAACTATAATGTTCTAGATATAGGAGGCAGTTCGAAAAGATCTCCCCTGACAAAGTTTTACTCTTTGGTGAAAGATTACTTGCCAAGACATCTCATAGTATTAGATGGGGATTCCAAAGGAGATTGGAAACAGGATGACGGTCAAGTCAGGTATTTGCCAACATCAGATATCGAGGAACTGTTATTGAAGGAACCAGAATCGGTCTACAAGGGTATCAGTCATTATCTTGAAGTGTACAACTCGGAAGGATTGCAAATTTGGAATAAGAGTTGGACAGGTCAAATGGTAAGCTCGTACGTAGAAAAATTACGTAAAGAACATGGAGAGAAAATCAAAGGCAAAGAAATTCTAGACAGACTGTTCTCAGAAGCTAAAATTGGGGACTTTACAAACTCTAAGGTGAACTACTACATCTCGGTCGAGATACCTGAGAAAAGTGATATTCTCAACATCGTAAACAAATTGGTTTCTACATTCTTTGAGGAAATCAAGTAGTGAGAACACGAGATTTGAGACCAGTCTGCCACATGTTGAGTTACTATGCACAGTTTATTACAACAACTGTAATAACCAACGAAAGCCCCGCCCCTCCTTGGTTTTAGGAGGGGGCCAAGTGGGGGCGAGGCAATATTAAAGTAGTAAACTAGATAAATACTTAATCGCTGCGAACAAGAGTTATAATCGAGGGAAAGCTCAACCTTTGAATTACAAAGTGAAAAAAAGTCCTTTTACAGGAATGTTAATACGATGTAGTAGGTAGTCATGAAAATTCTCAGTATAGGATCAGTAAATTGTCTGACCTTTGGCAAAGATTCCACGATAGAGTTAGAAGGTGGAGTGACCGCGATAGTTGGCCCAAATGGCTCAGGCAAGACAAATTTGGTTCGACTTATCCAGTATGTTAGCCAGATACTGGCAAGAAGATCTGATCCCTTCAAACCGAGTGATATCATCAGCGTCGGAGAAGCTACATTTAGAGTAGAAGTGAAGGTAATGTTTACTGAAGTAGAAAGGCAAGCAATACTGGATTTTCTTTTATGTACACTTGTTACAGAGACAAGTAACTGGAAGGGAGACAACACAATTACTACTGGAGACCTTGAGGAGTTAAAAAATAATCTGCTATTGATGAAGTCGAAGGAGATATTTCGAGATTTTCCCCATCAGGTAACTGTAATAATTTATTGGGAAGGAGCGAACAACTTTACTCCGAGTTTTGGATTCAAATTATCCCTGGATGGTCGAGACTTCTATTTGAATTCAATGGGAACGTTTCTGAGTGTTCTTGAAGAAAGGAACTTCGGATCTCAGTCACTTACCTTTCTCATAGTAGACTACTTGAGCCAACATTTTTCCAACTATAAGGGAAGCGAACGAGGAAAGGAGTTAGTGGACAAACTTTCACTTGAATTTGGGGAAAGAAGTTATGAGCCACCTACTCTTGGGGATTTTCTGAAAGTCGTGGGAATCGGCCCTGGCGGGGTTCAGGTAGGAGGTGTTGTACAAGCTTTGACTTTTAGCTATTTTGAAAACAAACTTTCAACATCCTTGTCTTTGAAGCCGAAGAGAGATTTATTGCTACAACAAGAAGGAAGGTTTCTACGATTCTTAGAACGTAGGAATTTCAGAGCGAGTGTAGTCTCCCTTACGGATTTGATATCTACTATTTTCAACTCTTCTATAGTGACTCTTCCAAGTCCTCGGAACCGCCCTCCTGACTCTATAGAACTAAAAACTAGTGAACTGGTTCCGGACAGGTCATATTCCATTTATACAGAAGATATTCCATCATCAGTAACAATTGAAGGGGACCAAATACCTAGTATTCTGTTTGAGTTGTGGACTTCGTCAGATTATAAATCAATAGGCAGTTTTGAAACAATCAAAGAAGAATTCCTTAAACTAACCGGTTACAGAATTACAGTATCGGTAGACTGGAGAGAGAAGGAAAAGTGTGAGCCTCGACAGGGCAGAGACTATGTTCCCCGATTTGCCTATTTCTAAAACTATTAGTGCTCCAGAACCAAGCCAAGTAAGTTATACTGAATACTACCGGGTAATTAGATTGAATTTACTCAAAGGTGATATCGTTTTTCATTTAGACATGGTACCAGGGGGGATAGTTGAACTGCTTCAGATTTTCGTCATTATAGGTGGATCAGAAAATAATGTGATACTACTAGACGAGCCAGGACAAAATTTGCATCCAAGTTGGCAGGAAAAAGTTGTCAAGTTCATTAGGAAATCTACATCAAGGGGAAATCAGATAGTTCTTATAACCCACTCACCGGAAATGATTGACCCTTTAGGTGGAGAACTGATTGAAAGATTCCAACTTGAAAACAATAAGACAATGTTGAGAACCATAAGCACTAGGGAAATAGAGACCCAACGAAGAATGGTTATATGGACAAAGCTAGTTAGATCGTTGTTCTCATCGGGTGTCATATTGGCAGAAGGTGACGGTGAAGAAATGGTTTTAAGGATATGGTTGCAAAAGGCCGGATATGATCTTGGCGAAAAACAAATCCAGATAATAGATGTCAACGGTCAAGACCACTTCAAATGGTTTGGGAAAACACTTAGAAGATGGGGGATACCCTATGTGATGTTCTCAGATTCTAAAGCGGCTAACGAAAATTTTGTCAAAAAAAATAAGGGACTTGTGATCTATTTTAGGGAGGACGAATTAATGAAATTATTCATTAACTATGATAAACCAGTTTACGACAAGGCAAGTAAAGTCTTTGGGAGAAAGAAAAGTCCAGATATTGCAGTTTATTTTGCTAATGAAACCGAACCACATCCAATCATTGGGGACTTAATTTCCAAAATGAACGAAGTTTTTAAATGACCTAGGAATTATCTGCTTATAGACATTGCTAGAATGCTTAGACAGTAACATTTGGAGCAAATGACGAAGTGTATTAATTATTCAATTACCACACAGCAGTGCAGAAGGTTTGCGCCAGTTACTTGTACATTGATATTATACAATATTGAATTTCAATGTACAGACTTCTGAAGGTCTCTGTAGTTGCATTAGGTCTTATAATAGTTATAGGACTTTCAATTTACTCGGTAAACGTTGTCGACAGTTCGTATAAAGTACCCCAAGATGAAAACGCACTGGGTACAATTATACAAGATGAAAATGGCTTCACTTCATTTCATTCTGGTAGGGTCTCATTACAACTTGTTTCTTTGGTCAATACCACGGGCTCTATAGCACCCGGAATTGAGATTCTAAATAATGGAACAGGCGCAGTAAGGCCCTTCAGTCTTGACATTACTTCTCTATCATTCTCTGATAATTTTTCTAACAACATGTCAATAGCAATCTATAATGAATCAAATGGAAAGTTAGATAATCTAACATCTGCAAGCTATGGCTTCTTGGCTCCAACCCAATCTATAGCGCCAGTTCAAAAGATGGTAGGTGGATATACTGAAGGCGATCTATCCATAGCCAGTGGAGGTGGCATATTCTTGAATGGTACATTGTCACACTACGCAAACTACCTTGCTTCACAAAACATTATCGACCCATATGGTAATGTAACCTCTTCCTATCCCCTGAACATCTCAATTAGAGGATTGTTTTCATCAACCCTGAATTTACTGTCTAGTAGCGAGTGGTCTTATTTCCGCATTTACTTCTCACCAGGAAATTGGGAAGCTCCTTTAATCTTCGGAAACAATGAGTATAATCCTGCAGGAAAAATAGTTGTTATAAGCCAGTTCTCTAGTGTCACAGTTGGACTACAACTTGGAAATGCAAAATTCGCACTTCCATACAACCTAATTTCATCACTTAAAATTGATCCGTTTAGTTCTTCTTATGCCTTTTATAATGGCACATATGAGCAGGGGATTATTTCCACTTTGAACGGCCAGGTGTACAATGTGTCAGGCAACTATTCCATCAAATCTCAGACCCCAATCCTAGTAACTCTTAGCCCTACACTCAATACTAATGGACTTAAGATTAAATATACAATTTCTACAGATTTTGGGCAAGTCTTTACTGGAGGTAGTCCATTGCTGACGATTTCACTTTATCATTATAGTGAAAGTGTGCGAGTAATGAGCGGCATAAGTGCAGGTGCAGCAATAAGTGCGATGGTCGGACTCTTCATTGAATCCTTAAGGTCAGCCCCGAAAAAGGTACGAAAAAATGGGCTCAAGTCAACATGAAATGATTATATCTAATTTACCTCTGAAAGTGGGAATTATACTTGCTCATGAGAAACATAAGAATTTGAAATCTTAATTCTCACGATCGTCTGCGCTGCTTCTGAAGTAATTAAATCTGGCTTGGCTACGGTTAGAGATATCCTTGGATAAAAGATGAACGGAGATCCATACTTAGCCAAGGAAATGGCCGGAGATACTATTGAAATCAATGTTGGAAAGAGAATGGACAAGTTACTCTTGCCTGCAAATATCAAAAACAACAAAAGCGCCACTATAGTCCCAGTTAACAGGATTGATCCGATAATTCTTCTTAACCTATTTGGCAACTGGATTCACCTATAGTTTATATACATGGAGTGGAATGAAATGCTTCCCGGGATTGTACAAACCATAAAGTCAGCTAAGAAGAAATCTTGAATAGTAATGGATTATTATTATCTAGACTTAAAAACCATAGGAATTGGTAAGGATGTTTAGGCTGAACTATTATGGATTAAGACCAGATAAAGACAAAACGGCCCTATACTATGTGAGAAACAATTTTGAAAACTCAAGGAAGATAGCAGATGTTTTGAAAAAAAATTCTGAGATTATATATGGGATAATAGGAGAAAAGTACCTTGATTTTGAAGAAGGCATCTATTTCTGCGAGAAGGACAGGTCTGCTGACTCTACTAGAATTGATAAAATAATCAATGAGTTTGAATCGAGAGAAGATAAAGACATCCTTAAGGAAGTCAGATCGAAAATTTTAGTAGTCAGCGTAGAAAGCAGTAGTTACATTATGTCAAGAATGCTAAGAAATCTACTGAAGTCTATTAGTGATCTGAAAGACTCAGAGGAAAGGGAAGGAAGGTGGAGAAATCCTGTAAACGCGTTAAGCTATTGTTTTTCTCAAGATTACCGAAGTGAACACTCTGGTTCTGATATAGCGAGAGCTTCGACGTTGCTCTTGCAAGATCAACAGGCTTGTAAATTCGTTAGTTTGGAAACATGTCTAAGCGTGGTTGTACAGCACGACTTTGATGAGGAGCTTGCAAAAAACAATCTCTTCCTCATTATTGGAATTCATTATAGTTCAAGGGTTAACTGTAATCTAAAATATCTATGGAATTCAGGTATTCTTGACGTTTCCAATGTGAGATCCCTGGAATCGACAATCATAAATTATAAGGATAGCGATACTTCAAGAACTAAAGTTGCTAGAGTTGTCAGTGTCGAACCTTACGACGAGCATTTCTCAATCACCGCTAAATCCGAAACAGAATCATTCGAGTTCAAGCTACCATCAGGTGATGAATACCCAGAGATTTCGTTGAATAGGACATTCTCAATTACTCGTGATCTTTTAAACACATTTTGGAGCGATTTCTCCAGATTTGAAATGCTGCGCAATAAAGAGAACAAAATTTCAACTTCAGAAGCTTTCTCAAGAATATCTTCTCTGATATCTAGCAGACTTGAAAACGAGATAAAATCGATGAAAGTAAGCGGAACTGGATACACAGTTGTTAATGATTCTTATTCTCTTGTAGATAATTTGGAGGAAGATATCCCATGAAAATAGGCGGAAGGTTCAGATTAGATGATTTCAAACTTAGATTTGGAAGATCAAGCTCACAAATGCCAGTTATGATTGGAAGTTATGGGCCATATTCTGACAATATTAACTTCGAAAGGACTGTGATAATATCTAAGGATCAGTCCTACGGTGAAAGAGTTCGCAAATCATTAGAAGAAGGGCTATCAACAACATTCAATAAAGGATTTAAAGGAATTTTTGGAAGGAATATGGAATTTGTGGTGGTTACTTATTCTAACGAATCTGAAGGTGAAATATTCGATTTATTCAATTCAAATGCTGATAAGGGAAGTTTCCCGATCGTATTACTGAACAAAACAAATCCTTTCGATTTCGAAAGCACGTATTTCAAGGTGAAGAGTAGATTTTTGGCAGAGGGCTATCCTAGCCAAATAATAGATTATGAGACTATTGATAATACAGACCAATACAAGTGGTCTGTCCTTTCAATATTGGTACAAGTTTTCGCAAAAATGGGGGGAATACCATGGGCGCTCGACAGAGGATCTCTTAGTATACAAGACGGAAGAAAGGTGCTCATAGTTGGAATTGGTTTCAATTATGACCCAATCAGCAAAAGAAGAGGGATCGGTTATGTTAACATACACGATGAAAATGGTCAGTGGATCTACTCAAACAGCGACCATATAAATCTTAATGATAATGCTACGAGTGAAGAATCCGCTAAGCAGCTAGCTTCGAGACTGATTAATAATATCAAAGATGCTCTGAATTCTTTGCCTAATCTTCATTTTGAGACAAATCCCACACTTATAATACACTATCACGGTAAAGAGCTTTCAAATGATGAGGCGTTCTTATGGTCAGAAATTTCGAATGTTCAAAAGGGAAAAATTAGTGGAGTCTACGTAGTGAAAATAAACGATTCTAACACGATTCTCTTTCAAGAAGACAGCGTTTGCAAGAATCGCCTTGGAGCAGCTACAGGTTATCCTCCAGTTGGACTTTATATTCAAATGAGAGATTTTTACTATCTGTTTACTACGGGATGTTTTCCCGAAAGTACACCACCAAGAAGCAATGTTATCGTTGGTGGTGCTCCTACTGCGATAAGAGTGTCTTTCAAGAAAGTAAATGAAGGGGCTCTTGTAATCAATAACATAGATCTTTTGAAAACAGTTTTCGCATTAACAAGAATGAATTACAGATTGATGAATAACCCTGTGATGAAAATGCCTGTTACAGTGGGCTTTACTGACGACATTACTCATTTGACTTTAAAGATAAAGGATCAAGTTCCTTCAAAACTGTCAAATATTCCTTGGTTTCTCTAATCAGATTCGAACAGCCTAAAAGCTCCTTTTTTATATCTTAGTGAGATGTTTTCATTCCTAAGATTTCTAAAAGAGAATAACAGCCACAAAGTCAGTATGTTGAAGCGTGACGTAATATTCAAATCCAGGTCTAAGACGTAAGCCAGAATCCAGCCTCCTACCACAACTACTGATGTGAAAATGAGGAATATCGCTAGATAAATACCAACCCACAGTCCAGTCTGAAAGTAGAAGATTGATAAAAGTGACGATATTGCAGTAAGAGCTGAAGCAATTGAAGATATCACAAAACCAAAGTTTCCAATATGTGGAGACTGAATTCTTCTCTTCACTGCTTCAATTTTCTGGTCTATTAGCACCAGTTCCCTATTGCTATTGTACCTCTCAGCCAGTTTAACCTCTAGATATCTCAGAACAGGACTAGATTGATATTCGCCGATAACTATTACGTTATAATGCTCAACATAATCGTTATCCAGTAATTCTGGACTTAGGTTGCCAACAAAGTTTAGAGAGTTATCTGGTACAATTCCAGTTGAGGATTCCCAATAACCCGATACTTTACCAAGTTTGGTACCAATAATCTTTTTTCATGAGTCCGGTATTGTTGTCTATGGACCTGGTGAATTACGGGTTGAG
>JAKAUD010000218.1 GCA_021827885.1 Thermoplasmata archaeon
CAATAGACAGGGATCTCAATGCGGCAATAAACGTCTTGAATGAAGGCATGAAACAGATAGGGAGGGGCACTCCCAAATTCACGCCCGTGGAGATTGGATCAATACCTGCAAGGGCAAATCCGGTCGTTGAAACGGGAAGCCCACAGCTTTAGTCGTGGGAGGATGTCACATATTTATCCAAAATCAAAAGGTATGAAGCAGGATGATAAAGTAAAGGATTTTTTCGGCAAATATTCATCGGAATATGCAAGCAGCACTTCTCACTCTAAAGGAAAAGATCTGGCAAAAATGATTTCTATGATAGAACCTAAGGAGAATTACATTTGTGCCGATTTTGCATGTGGCACAGGATTCACCGCAATTGAGATCGCTAAACTTGTTGATTTGGAATATGCTATAGACACGACAGAGCAAATGATAAAAGAAGCAAAGAATCTCGCATCAGATGCTAAATTGGAGAACATTGTGTTCTTGAATGAGGACATTACAAAAACCTCCTTAAAATCGGAAACAATTGATATTGTTACCTGCAGACGGGCTGCCCACCATTTTGAGGACAAGCGAAAATTTCTTATGGAGGTTAGGAGGGTCTTGAGGAAAGGTGGAAGATTAGGGCTTGTTGATATGGTCAGGCCGCCTGAAGATGATGAAAACGTTCTAAATAAGATGGAAATTATCAGGGATCGGAGCCATGTTGAGGCATTGAGCGAGAAGGAGTGGTTAAAGATCATTGGCGAATCTGGTTTTAAAATCCTGTCGGTTTACAGCGAAACTGAGCCTATGACCTATGAAGGCTGGTTGAAACCCGTTAAGAGAGGTTCCACAGAAGACCTGGAATGTACATCTCTTATCTTCAAGCTAAGAGAACAGGATTGCTTGAAGGGTGGTTTTGACAGGATCAATATGAAAATGAACAAGACCAGATTCATCGTTATTACGGAGAAATTATGAGGTCATCAAATTATGGAGTATACCTTCCTCCTTAGGTCCCTCATGTCATTTCCCTCCTGAATCAGATTCCCCCTCAATAGCTCGATGAGCGCATTCTGAACAGTCCTTCTGCTCATTCCAGTAATTCTTACCAGACTGGCCTGATCTATTTTAACTGAATTCTTAATAATATGAAGGACAAACTTTGTTGCCGGACTCCCTTCAAATTTATCACTTTGCCGCTCCATGCTAAATGTGTCACCACGAAGGCCAAATCGCTGAGTAGCTAATGCACCGATGGATTCTATTGAAATATTTCCCAGATTTACCCTATTTCCATATCTAAGGATGAGTTCAACCTGTTGTTTTTCAAGGGGTGCTTCAAACATCAATTTATCAATAGAAATCGTCTTTCTAATAGTATCAGCCCATTCCCACTTGATATCTCCGGAACTATCATATATTTCCACATCTCTTCCAGTTTCTCTGCCCTCAATTATAATAAGGTCAGGCTCAAATTCCTCTGCCTCCTGTACTTTATCGAGAGTTTCATTAAGATCAAGCTGCTCCGATTTCCTTTTTTTCCCCACTTCCATTATCAGGAACAGGCCATTTTCCCTTGCAAATTCTGCAGCTATTTTCCTCTCCTTTTTTGGAATATTGCAGACCCCCTCACTAATTTCAATATGTGTAAAGCCAGAATTTTTCAGGAGAGTTAGGCCATCCTCAAATTTACCCTTAACATAACAGGTTTCGAGAAAAGTTCCACCATTGCTGACGCCTATACCCATATCCTTGATGCGCGAGATCCTGTTATTAAGCTCTTTTCCGCTTAAAAGAAAGGATAATCCCCAGCCTATCTTCACATAAGTAACAAATCTGGATAGGTGCTTAATGGTATCCAAGTCTGCTGCAAGCCTGTCAATAACCATTGTCTTCCCAAATCCTTCGGAAATCTCCGTATCAATGTTCGAAATACTGCCACCAAAATAATGTTCCATTTAATCCGGATCAGCATGTAAAAAAACGTATATATATTTTCCATTAATATGTAAAATATTCACATAAATGAACAATATATAAGCAAATAAACCAAAATAAAATTCCCGGTTATGTTTACTGATATGGATAGCAGCAATATATTGGGCATTTTGTCTGAAGCAAAGGAAACCTATGGAAATGATGTTGTTTTCCTAAGCAGTTTCAGTAATGAAGATATGATTATATTTGATACAATATGCAAAAATCATTTGGGTATAGACATATATACCATTGATACAGGCAGGTTGAACCAGGAAACATATGAATTCATTGATCAGGTATCCAGAGATTATGGAATAAGGATCAACTATCTGGTTCCTGATGCAGAAGCTTTATCTTCCATGCTGTCTAATTACGGTCCGCAACCATTCTATGAGAGTGTGGAAAAGAGAAAGTTGTGCTGTAAGATTAGAAAGGTAGATCCACTTTCAAGACTTCTTTCAAATAAAAAAGCGTGGATAACCGGCATAAGATCTGAACAAACAATTGAAAGGAAGAATTCATCGAGAGTTGAAATCAATAATGGTACAGTTAAGATAAACCCCATTATAGATTGGACATATGATATGGTTCTGAAAGAAGTAGAGGAGAGAAAATTGCCTTTCAACAAACTCTATAATTTGGGTTATAGAAGCATAGGATGCGAACCTTGCACCAGGCCTTTGTATCCAGGAGAATCAGAAAGGGATGGAAGATGGTGGTGGGAGGGCAGCTCAAAAGAATGCGGAATTCACACTTCAAAATTTGGTGATAGCCGGTGATACCCAACTATCATGGGGGAAGGCAAGTTTCAATTCCCAATCTTGACAGTGATTATGACAATGCCCAAAACGGGCTGGAGATTGATGCTGATGAATTTATATTTCTAACACTTATAAAAAATGGAATACTCAGTCCACTGGAAGGATTCAACACATATGAAGAGACATTGAGTATAATGGATAGCAGCAAGTTGCCATCAGGGATTCCATGGTCCATGCCGTTCCTTCTCCATGTAAGCGAAGATGAGGTTAGGAAGATCAGGTCTGAAGATGAAATCGTTCTTAAGTATAATGGAAAAGCAATAGCCACGATGAGTTTCGATGATACTTTTTCCGTCGATCCAGATGAGTATTGTTCGAAGATATTTGGAACAAATGATCAATCACACCCTGGAGTAAGGAAATTTTATATGAATGGAAGCAAATTTGCCCAGGGAAAAATTTCTGGACTTTCTTCAGAAAACTCAGTTTTTGGTTTTAAGCAACCAGATCCAGAGGCAATAAGAGGGCTTTTTCATTCCAGGAATTATAAAACAGTGACCGCTTTTCAAACACGCAATCCACCTCATAGGGGACATGAATTTCTTCACAAATTTTCCCTCCTCTCAACCGACGCATTATTCATAAATCCCGTAATGGGGCCAAAAAAAGACGGAGATTTCAGTGACAATGAAATATTTGAATCGTATAAAACATACGTTGAGAATTATCTTCCCAAAGAAAGAACTCTTCTTATGCCCCTAATATACACCATGCAATATGCGGGCCCAAGGGAGGCTCTGATTCACATGATCATGAGAAAGAATCTTGGATGTACGCATTTTGTTATTGGGAGGGATCATGCTGGTGTTGGGTCATTCTATAAACCATATGCAGCAAGAGATTACATAATGCAACTGGGAGATCTCGGAATAACTCCAATTTTCCTAAGGGAGGCATATTATTGCAATTCATGTATGGAAATTACAAACGAGGACATTTGCCCTCATGAGGAAAGTGAAAAGGTCCACTTCAGCGGTACGAAGATCAGGGGAATTTTCGCGGACCACAACATGCCCAAGCCTCATGAAATGAGGAAAGAAGTTTACAACCGGATCATATCTCTGAGATCAAGTGAACCAAGTGTTGTGAATAGAAATGAAATAGTGCAACAGGCATGAAATGAAAGTTTTTAATTGCCGCCACGATGAAGAAGAAATGATACTAAATGAAATGAGGATTTTTGAGATTTTATCCGACTTAAGAGTCATTGGGGATCCTGAATATGGTGGGACTGGCAGTATTAAGGAGTATATTCTAGTAGGGTGCATTTATGGGTTTTTCACTGAAAGTGAAAGAACCGTTACGAGGGTTGATAGGGAAGATATGAAAGTCATTAAGTCCGGGACATACTCTTACATAATTTGGTTGGACGAACCCCTTGATGATTTGGAAAAGGAAGACGAGGATATGCAGGATGAGGGTATTGATCCTGAAAAAACAGAAACGGAAGATATTGTGTTAATGCCTGTCGCAATAGAAGGGCCATATACCGATAAAGAGATTATGGAGTTGATTCACGAAGGAGCAATTTAATGAGAGGCAAGGAATTTATGGCTATTTATTTTGGTGAGTGGGTGAATTTAACTGCTGACCTTGAAAAATCTTCAACGAGCATCGACATCCCTGCTCCCTTCTCTCTCCAGCCTCTCTCGCAGATACCCACTATCTCTCTGATGGTTCATTGAAACAACTGGAATGCTTGTCCCTCCAAGTTCAATATGTATGATCTTCACTGGATGTGGATTCTGTTCAGAACTCCATTTCCCATTCCTGAATACTTTCGGATTACCCATCACTTCCACCCGCAAGCCATTTATACTGAATATTCCATAGTCGGACTCATATCTGTCTGTGGAAGAATGAGACACTGGTTTCATCGCTGTGTCTTTGAAAACGTCCTGAATTCTATAAGCACCATTGTGATCCGTGAGAATGTCAATGTCGTGGGGAACGATATCCATTCCCTGAAGGGCGAGCGATGTGCTGCCATCAACTGCCCATTTAACATTAGAGGGAATTTTCTCACTAATCATAAGAACCGTTTCTCTGAATCGGTCGGGAATCATTCCCACAACATCTCCTCAATCATCACTCCTCATCCATTTTCTCGTTTATAATATTATTGACATACCTTTCCTGTACTTTTTGCCAAAGTGCGTGTATACTCCGCTTGGATGTACACAAAGCTCTAATCAAGATCGCATCATAGCCTCACAATTTCATTTCCAATGGCGCTGCCATAATGTGATTACCATGGTTCCCCACCTTAACATCTCTTATTGCATTGTGGACTTGAAATACACTTACATAATAGAGTGGGGGCATTACTTTTATTGCTTCGCTACCAGATATCTTGCTGATTGACTCTCCTTTTGCAGTTGTTCAGCATCATTTTTGTCTTCAGGGATGAGGAGGTTGAAAATTTGGCAGAAATCTTTCTGGTACAAATTCTGGGGGATGTGGAGATAATGCTCCGGCCGGGATTTGGACCCGAGTCGAGGGATTGAGAGTCCCTTATGCTTGACCTGGCTACACCACCGGAGCTTCAACCCCAATTCTCTTGCCTGATTTATTGTTTTTCATTGAAACTGAAAAATTAATTCGGTTCAGACTTTGACTTTATATCCTCTTCTATCTCTGTGAGAATTTTTAGGAATTGTTCTTTTGTTTCACGGTCTATGCTTGAAAAAAGGGAAGATATGTTTTCTTCATATCTCTCTTTTATCTTATTGTATAATCTGGTGCCATCTGGCTTCAGTCTTATATTAATAATCCTTCTGTCAGTTGCTGATCGACTCCTTTCAACCAGGTTTTTCTTTTCCAGTTTGTCTATTATTCCAGTGATCCATGGCTGAGTGATAAAATTTAATTCTGCTAGTTTTACCATGGGGCACGTTCCTGAATTGCTTATTGTTCTCAAGATTCTAAATTCTATTATTCCCAAATCATAACTGGAGAGGAATTTTTCCAGGTTCTTATAAAGAATCTTATAAACTGATGAAATTTGTCTCCAAATATTTAGATCTATATTTCCATCCACACCTCTACTTTCTGGTTCCATGCTCAATCCTCCAGGTTTCATCAGAAGCATTCTTTACACTGGTAACATCTTTTCTGGGTTCAGCGTCTTCTTCATATATGCTCTTAGCACCTTCATGGACATATTTTTTTCCTCTCATGCTAGAAACCACAGCCGCAATAACAGACATGATGATACCAAGGATAAAAGCCATTCTCAGAGAGGACATGAATGCGGAGGCTAATGCTTCAGGGAACCACTCCTTTCCACTTATTGTCAATTGTGCAGAAGCAGGGAGTTTGTAAAACAGCCCAGATGCCTGTAATATTGGAATCACGGGGTTCTTTCCCAGAAATGCTGAAAAGAGGAGAATAGTTGGGGAAGTACCTGAAATAACAGACGATACAGCCGCTGAAAGAGTTGGCCCGATATTAAGGGAAGCTATTGATGAACCTATGGAGATGGGAATATTGGTGCTAAGACCCGTTAGAACTATCGTAAAGAAGAGTCCAAGACTTGCGGTTTGGGCTGCGTTTTGCAATGTAGCTCTCATGCCAGAAGCTGCCCCTCTGGTTTCCGATGGAACAGAATTCATTATTGCAGCGGAGTTAGGGGCTGCGAACATACCGCTTCCAACTCCCATCAGGAATAAAATCATCCCAAATTCTGGATAATAGAAGTCGTATGGCAAAAGCGCCAGCAGGGTAAATGCAAGAGCAACCAGCAACATTCCGAGTGTAGATAGGAGTCTGGCTCCATGCCTATCGCTCAGTCTTCCCGAGAGCGGTCCCATTACCAAAAAGCCAGCCGTCATTGGTAGCATGTATATTCCTGCCCAGAAGGGAGTAGAGGAAAATGAGTATCCATGGATTGGAAGCCAAATACCCTGAAGCAAGATGATCAGCATGAGCATCACGCCCCCTCTGCCAAGAGCCGCCAATAAAGCTGCAAAATTACCTGCGGCAAACGCCCTGATTTTAAACAATTCCATCCTGAACATCGGCTGTTTTACCCTCATTTCCACAAATGGAAACAGTACAAGCAAAATTGCCCCAGAAATCAATGCGGAATCAACCCAAGGACTTGTCCAGCCGTACATGCTTGTTCCATATGGCAGAAGGCCATAGGTAACTCCTATCAGTAAAAGCGTTAAGCCAATACCAAAGGTTGCATTTCCGATATAATCAATTTTTTGGTCTTTCTGCCTTACACCAGTTTCCTTCATTTTCCAGTATGACCATATTGTTCCAAGTGCTCCTACCGGAACACTGACAAGAAAAACATATCTCCAATCGAAGACTGCTAAAATGCCTCCCAATACCAAACCTATAAATGAACCGGCAAGGGCAGCCACCATATTAAGTCCAAGAGCCATCCCTCTTTCCTCTACAGGAAAAGCATCAGTAATTATTGCTGAACTGTTGGAGAACAAGAATGCAGCACCCACTCCTTGAACAATCCTGAAAATTATCAATTCTAAGGCAGCATTATCTCCTGTTCCAATAGTGAGAGACAGCAGTACTGAACCTATTGTGAATATCATGAACCCCAGATTAAACAACCTGACTCTGCCATATATATCTGAGAGCCTTCCGAAAGAAACCAAGAGTGTAGCTGTTACTATATTATAGCCCATCAAGAGCCATAATAGATATACCAGCGAGTTTGATTGCAAAAAGTTGATATGTATGCCATTAAAAATATCCGGGATTGATATCAATATTATTGTTCCATTAATAGAAGCCATTACAATTCCAATAGTCGTATTGGACAAAGCCACCCATTTGTATTGAACCATGTTATCGGCGATAATTTTATTAAGATATAAAAGGTTTAGTAGTTAAGCATTAATTGATAATTTTGGCTATAGCCTATGAAATCTACACGTCTATAGGACATTGGTTCAAATCTCGAACTTTTGAACCTTTTATCACGGTGAGCGAGAAAACCCACTTCTTTAGGAGTGGGATGAGAGCGAACACAACATGTAATAACCACGATACAATTACATAAATAGCATGTATAAGGC
>JAKAUD010000216.1 GCA_021827885.1 Thermoplasmata archaeon
GATGCGTTAAGTATTCTAATAGAACCGTTATAGGAATAAAAGTAGGCATATTGATTGTGTGGATTGTAGGCTATGCCATCTGATAATATTGCACAATTGAACTTACTTTCAATAGCTCCGGTTGTTCCGTTCAACACCACAATCTCATGCGAATAGTAGAAATCAAAGATCAGTTTATTGGATATATTATCATAAATAAAACCCTCTGTTGCGTTTCTGAAATTATAGGTAAAAGAAATGGAGTTGTTTAAAGTGTTGATCGCTTCAAAGGAACATTCATCACCAATGTAGAGGAAGGCGCGCTCCTTGCTATATATCAACCCATAAGTAGATGAGACATTAAATGTTGCATCCACCTTGTTCGTTGTAAGGTTCAACTCTGATAATACACAGAGAGAACTCTTAAAGAATAGAGAGTTGTTTGTTGAGTCAATAACAGGACTATAAGGATACCATTCAAATGTTATTATTGGCTTACTGATATTTCCTGTAATTGGATTAAATGAAATTATTGAACTGTTGTAATGATATAGACAATTGTTATAATACCTTAGAGAAAAATTATCCAGAACTATAGCATAAAGGAGAGAATTTGCAGGGTCGTAACCAATCCATTCAATGCATTTTCCGACGTTTGTGGCATTAGTGATTTTATCAGTTGATGTTGCTATCTGGAATATATAGCTGGATGATGATGCATAGAGATTCCTATTCTGATAATCCATTGCAATAGAACTTGGTGAACTATAATTAAAATCCCTTGTAAAATTATTACAATTATTTCCAGCAGAAAAATTTCCTGCTACATTTCCCATATTTATTATCTTGTTGGAAGCAGTAATCTGAAAGGGTTGCGGTGAATACCCTTGAATATTTGTCTGGTTTATTTGCAAGATTGGGGACATTGAGATTAATAAGAAAAAGAACACAATTAAAAATGAGGGTATTTGTATTATGCGTTTCATGATAGGTTTCACCGCTGATCTTCACCTCGTTGAAATATTTTTTAGGGGCATGGCGTTGGGAGATTATCATAACCACAACAATATGCTGTAGTTTTCAAACTCATGTCATATGTACCTACAGTAGAAGATGATTGAAAATTGTTGTTGAGATTTTGTCCACTATCGCAACTTTGCTGTAAATAAGAATAATCATACCATTGATTAGACCATGCCGTTTTTCCATATAAGCAATTGTTATTAGCGAGACCCTTCACGTCAGATACTGAGAATGGGGAAAATACTGGCAATTGAGATATCTTACCACCAACACATGGCGTTTCCACGATTGAACCAAAATAGTAAGGGGTAAACGGGGCTATAACTGGAACAATCATTGTGCCTCCGTTTGCTCCTGTGTTAATATCTTTAATTTGTACCAAAAAGTCACCAGAAAAACATGATATTTCTACCGAAATCGTATCTCCATAATGTACTGCGTTATCGTTAGAAGCACCGTTATTTAGAGTGATGACACTAGACCCGTAATTTGCTCCAGTATAGTAATGTTCATACCAGAGACATGGTGCTTTATTTGGAGTCAAAGCAACCCCTGCCTGAACCATATTTTTTCCGTGGCTATCTGCCGAAAGTGAATCCCACACTGATAATACATGAGGAATGGATTTAACACTTCTTACAATAGTAGTTCCCTTTACACTAGGTCCCCTTGAAGGAAGAGTTACTTTTGAAGGAATTTGAATTTTCTCATAAACTTTAATTACTTGATAATTGAAGTTGCAACTCACCGTGTGTGGCCACGGTGGCCATCCCACATTCCAACCAACATTTTTTGTTTTAGTGCCCTGATCATAGAAGGAATATCCATCCCAGTTTAGAGTTTGGGAGGTTGATCCAGCAAGAACGTGTGATTTCTGTATTGTTTCTGTTACCACCTGTTGGGTTCCGTCGATCCTTTCGATTCTGAAAGACTTCTTCCTTTGGATATTTCCGCCCTTTATGTATTTAGCTATCAAGCTTATCGATATGTTTCCTGATGAATTGGAACTCCATCCCAGACAGCATATAGGATTTCCACCCTGAGAAAGAACCTTCGGGTAAATCAATTGCCACTGATTCATGACTGTTGAGATTTCATCTGAAAGATTGAAATTCACCGATACATTGTGAGACACATCCCATGACTTCTCCTCGTTATATGCCTTCTCTGCAATGCTCTCAAGGAATGATTGCGTAATTGAGGAACTCTGCGTCTGATTGGCTGAACCGATTTGAAATGCATTTTCAGAATGATTTATACCAACTGGAGTATTTCCCTGATAGACGATTGCTCCGAGAGAAGCAAACATCATTACTATTCCAAGAACCATCAGTTTCTTAATTTGTGCTTTCATACGAGCGGGAAATGATATATATATAAATCTTAGCTTTATCTTTTTTAGGGACAATATTATAAAAAAACAGGATAATTCTCTTAAACAACTATAGAAATTGATTTCTTATTCTCTTGAATTTCAATAGTATTTTCCTCTGATGGCGTATAATTCAGCCATCCCATCTGTGATGTTGGCGATTCCAGCTGCTAATAATAGAACGAGTGCTAAGTTGGCGGTGCCTGTTGAAATGAAGCTGGTGTTTATAGGTATAAATACCCTGTAGGATGTCAAAAAGACAGAGATTATTACAAGCAGGATAATTTCAAACATACCACTGAATATCCGCAATGAAATTCTTTCCATGGAGATTAGATCGTGAATAAGGTAACTGAGCACGAGAACGATTATGGAAAATAACACAACTATCGGATCTATGAAGTATGTCATCATGGCAAAGAAAAGAGTGACCCCTGATGTGAAAATGGGAAAGAAGTACCCATTCAGCCGTCCAAGTTCTTTCCTATAATGGAAACCTGAAGATACTATTAAACCCAGACTGATTAAAACCATGAAATCTGTTATGCTAAGAAGAAGATTTTCATCCGCATTGGCACAACCGGGAATATATCTGCAAAGGGTGAGGTAACGTTGGCAAAACTCTGGAATATGGGCAATCCGAAATATGTTGAGATCATAATTAGGAAACGTGATATTGCCTCAGGGCTTTCTAAATACCGAAACACATTCAGAAAAACCGGGAATTATAAAAAGTGAAACCAAGAAATGGTAAAAGCAGGAATAGCAAGGAACCTAAAACATTCATTGCCTTCAGATGCATATAACGATAAATCTGCCTGACTATTTCGACGATTACCTTGCCAAAACTGCCTTACCTGACGTGTGCAATCCTTGTTCCGGTGATTTCGAACACTCTTTTAATCAAGAAATAATGTGCCTGATGTGCAAGAGAGAACTGACAGGGCGTTCAAGTTTCTCGTAATTTCAAGGGCGGCAAGGAGCGTAGCCCTGAGCTTTTCTGCCATTTCCTACCCCCTGTATCTCTTCGTCCTTGGATACAGTCTAGTTGTCATAGGGTTCTTTGCGTTTTTCCTGATACTGTTCACCGTTTTCCAGACCATACTCATGGGAATCTTGGGAGACAGGTTTGGCTACAAATATTCGCTTATTATTTCTGAGATATTTCCCCTGTTTTCCATGTCAGTCCTGTTCCTGACAACCTATCCACCGCTAATTGCGTTGACAGTCATTGGAGGAATTGGTGGAGGACCAGGGGCAATAAGGGGAGCCTTTTCACCAGGCACCACTGCCTTAATTGGCAATAACTGGCCAGACACTAATGAAAGGGTGAAGAAGATCGGTATAGTAACAACCATTGGAAGCTTCTTCTCAATTTTCGGAGGGGGACTTGTCATAGGCCAGAATTTCCTTGCACATTCTGTTGGAGAAGTTCCCTCCTATAGGCTCCTCTTTGGAATATCTGCCCTGCTGATGATTGCTTCCCTTATATCACTGTTATTTGTTTTCGAGAGAAAGAGGGAAATGAAGAAACATGGAGTGATCCAGAAAGGCTCGGTTAGATTCCTTGGAAAAGTCATATTTTCCAATGCCATAAACGGCGCTGGCATCGGCCTTTCAATGGCAATCATATCGGCATGGTTCCATGTGGCCTTTGGTGTTTCAACACTTCTTCTGGGCATAATGTTCACCGGCTCCTATCTTTCAACCTCGCTTGGATCGTATATATCGGTAAAGATGGCCCATAAAATGAAGAATCCCGGTAGATTAGGAGCTTATGCAAGGATGCTTCAGGGAATCCTCATGATTCCACTTGCCCTTTCACCCTTCTTCTATCTCGCTGCTGCTCTTTATATCGGAAGGATGGCGGTGGCTGGCTATGGAACTCCCTCCAGAAGCACCATCAACATAAGCGGACTTCAGGAGGGTGATCTGGGTGCGGGAACCAGTTTCCAGGCTACGGCAGGGAGGTTGTCACAGTTGACGTCGGGAACCTCCGGAATCCTGGCAGATATCTATATCCCTTTGCCACTGGTCCTTGGGGGAACCATACAGTTCGTAGCCGGGATTGTTTATCTTAGATTATTTGGCATGAAAAAGTGATTCTTCTTAAATATCAATCAATAATATTGATTCATGAAGAGCCTTACCGGTGAATATATCGGAAATGTCTGGGTAAAGAACAGGATTGCCATGGCACCCATGATATCAAACCTTGCCAATCCCGATGGAATGACAAACAACAATCACATTGCATATCTTGAGGAGAGGGCAAAAGGTGGTTTTGGCCTCATAATTACCGAGTATTCATACGTCCTGATGGAAACCGCAAAGGGATCAAGAAATGAGATGGTTATTGGAGTATCGGATCACATTCCAAAGTTGAAGAGGCTGACAGAAAGCATCCATAAACACCAGTCAAGGATATTTGTCCAGATCGTTCATGCAGGTGGCAAGGCATTATCGCATGATGGCGGGAGGATTATTGCCCCCTCATCACTGGATTATCTTGGGCATATTCCCTCTGAAATGTCGGAGGAAGATATGGAACATACCAGAAAGGCTTTTGAGGCTGCCTCAAGGGTTTCCCGGCTCTCAAATTTTGACGGTGTTGAAATTCATGGTGCCCATGGTTACCTGATACAGGAATTTCTTTCACCTGCCCTTAATAAGAGAAATGATAAATACGGCGGAACTTTTGAGAAACGCCTGACTTTTCCACAGGAAATAATAGATATCGCCAAGGAGTCTTCAGGCTTGCCTGTAGGCATCAGGCTCAGCCTCTATGAAGATGATCCTGATGGATACGATGCCCAATATGGCCTGAAAGTTTCTGAATCACTGAAAAACCTGGATTATGTCCACTATTCAGCCGGGAGGTTTGCGCCTCCCGGTTCTTCTGCATCATTCTATTCAGATGAAATGCACATACTGAAAAGGCTTCCGAGGAAACCTAGAATCAAGACTATGATTGTGGGATCGATAACATCTCCCGAATCAATAGAGGAGGCATTAAAAATCGTTGATTTTGTTGCCATAGGAAGGGCTGCGCTCGCCGATCCATTTATTCCCATGAAACTGGAAAACGGAAAGGTACCCCTTCGCCCATGCATAAGATGTAACCAGGCATGCAGGGACCTCTCCTATGGGGAGGTCAGGTGCACGGTAAACCCATATACCGGTTATGAGAACTCAAGAATAATATTCACAGGATTGAAAGGGGAAATCACCATAGCGGGAGGAGGAGTCGCAGGGATGGAAGCGGCTCTAAGGGCTAGGGAAACCGGATTGAAGCCAATAATATATGAGAAGGGCGAGTTGCTTGGCGGCGATCTGGCCATGGTGAAGGATCCATTCAAGAAGTCGGAGTTCACCAGGCTTCTTGATTATTATCTTCACGAAATCAAGAGATTTGGCATAGATGTTGTCCTGTCAACTGAAAGCAGGAGTCCACATATCCTTGCCATCCCTCCGGTAATTTATCCTGATCTTCCAGATTCAGGAGATATATCAGTGGATTCAAATATTTATAAGCATCATGACCAGATGCTTATGATTGCGGAACATAACAGGGTTGAAGCCAGTGAAAGAAGCCTCAACAGTCTGGACAGAAACCGGCAGATAGCATTCAGGAAAATGGCAGAGAAAAAAGGCGTGGTTTTTGTGAGCGATCTGGACAGGGATTTTGATGTCAGGAATTTTACAGCAAACCAGTACGACCTGAAGTCGGCAATGGAGCTTGGGATATCAAGGGTTGAATCGTATATCAGGTTCAACCTTCCGGATCTAAGCTAAATCCTGCCTCTCCCTTGATCTTTCCTCTCTTTTTATCTTTACCCTCTTAATATCTGATTTCTCATCTGAAGTGAGCTCGATTTCCTCAATTTCTGACTTCTTCAGGAACTCCGGGGCAATTTCCTTGGTTAAATAAACCTCATGGGATGCCTTCAATATCCTTCCTCCAGAATCAATATATTTCTGGGTATCTACATCAAGAATAAGCGGGTTGTCAACATGGAAAAGCCCGGAAACAAATGCCTTCCTGTAGGTTGACGACAGATGGACATAGGTCTTGTCGGAAGGGCTGATACCGGTCTCCATGATGAATTCATACTCTTCAGGGGTTGTCTGGTAATAGACGGTTTCCGGAATGTTATCGTCCGGAAGATCCGATAAATCCACAGGAATTGTGTGGCCGTATGTGGCCCTGATTTCATCCCTCTCGTTTACCTCATACCTTTGCCTGTGATCGGTTTTTGCCAGTGCGATAATGTGAAATGGCGTTATCCAGCCATACCTTCTTTTCTGGGTTCTTATGGCCGGCACGATTGAATATATCTTGACCCAGCCATGCGCGTCCATCCTGACGCCATAATTTTCGGGGAAGTGCCTGAGCATTCCCGCAAGTATCCTGCTTACCCCTTCAATTTCATCCGGGTGCATTAGCCCCCTGCCTTCGTCTCCACATACAGGGCATATTTCCCCCCTGAATGGTCCATCCTCCCTGCATGATCTTAGATCCTGTTCTTCCATTTACACCACCTCACTCATTATCTCTTCAATGGAATCTGATATCTTTATTTTACTGTATCTGGAATATATTGTATCGGTGACTGCCAGTTCATCACATATTCCTGCAATATCATCCCCTGAATTGTTAATGAATATCCCATGAATAGCTCCCACGTATATTTTATTCGCTCCCATCTCGCGGAGTATCTTGATCGATTTCTTGATTGTGCCCCCGGTTGAAATTATGTCGTCGATCAGCAATATGTTCTTCCCCGCGACGTTAAACTTTGCCTCCGAGTAACTTACAGTTATTGAGTCGATCCTCTTCTTGTCTAGGTGCCTGGATTCCACGTGAAGCACTTTTCCCGCTTCTTCGGCAAGCTGCATTGCGCCATCATCCGGGGCAATGACCATTCCGATGTCATTCCCTGAGAAATATTTTGCAAGGGGTTTCACCATGCTGATGACCCTGAATTTCTTCTCGCTGTATTTCATCGTTGAGTTGTCATGGATATTGATTGTCAGGATTTCATCAGAATATTTTGAGAGTATTTCTGTAAGAACCATTGAGGAAATTGCTTCGCCGGGCTTGTATATCATGTGCTGCCTCGCATATCCGAAGTATGGAAGGAAAGCAATTACTTTCGAAGCGCCGTTTTCCCTCAGGGCATTAAGGAGAAGGACAAACTCAAGTGCTTCCGAATCCTCCCTGGTGTTCCCAATGGCAATAACCTCACTGCCTTTTACGGATTCGACGATCCTGACATATAACTCTTCATCTGGAAACCTTTTGACTTCGGTCATGATAAAGTGCAAATCAGCCTTGTTGGATATTTCAATTGCAGCATTCGTGCCGAATTTCGACGAAACGAG
>JAKAUD010000172.1 GCA_021827885.1 Thermoplasmata archaeon
ACAATCCCTTTCCTCAGCATTTGCGGCTTAACATTTCTTTCGCATACAAAATCAACTGCCTTTATAAATGGACCGGTCGGGATTTGATTAAAGTTTTAAGGGAATACTTAACTGCCAACTAAATGTGGTCGACCATTTTATTAGATAACTTTATAAAAAATAGGGAGTTAACTTTATATTAAAGGAGAAGAGGCAGGGACAATGGTTGATTTCGAGAGTTTAATAAGAAGTAAATTGAATGAACGCGAAGAGAATGAGGTTATTAGTTTATGGAACGACATGTATGATGCCTATGAAAGAGGTGGACCTGAAGCACTGGAGGAGCTGGTCCTTGACAAACTCAATGAACTGAAAAAAGGAGTCAACAAAGAAGTGAAGGATATAAAGGGAGTGATACCAACTCCAAAGAAGCGAAAAGGGAGGAGACGATAGTTTGAGAGGAACATATGTTCTCGATTCGATCGAGATTGAGGGTTTTAGGGGCTATCTTAAGCCCATTAAGCATTATTTTGGCGGGAAATCCGCGTTAATTTTCGGGCCACAGGGAAGTGGTAAGTCCAGTACATTAAATGCTATTGAATGGGGGCTGTTCGGGAAAATTGCTTATTTTAAATCTGCGGAGGGAAAATCCGATATTGAGCTAATTAATTCAAGGGCTATAGGTCTAGAATGTAAAGTAACAGTTATTCTCAAAAATAAAATATCAACGGTAGAAATAACTCGTAAAAAGAGAGCGAATAGCAAAGAAAGTGATCTTAGCGTAAAAACCGATGATGGCACCAAAGTGGGAACGGATGCTGATGAGTTTTTGTTTAGTGAATTAGGACTCACACTTGATGATTTTTACAGGTCGGTGTATCTGCATCAGGAATCGATTCGTGCCATAATAACAGATGATCCAAGAAACAGGGATGAAGCTATTGATAGGTTACTAGGTCTTGAAAAAGCAAGAGATATCATAGGCAATATACCAATGTCCAAGGTCAAGAATGTCCTTGTTGAATTGACTAACCAGAAAGAGAAAATAACCGCTAAACTACAGGGGGCTATTCAACAGATAAGTGCTGAGGTTGAGAAAGCTGAATCTGAAGCTCAAAAGGAAGGTCTTCAGGATGATCAACTTACGAGCTCACAAATAAGTGCTATGTTGATAGACTTAACACAAAAAATGGCTAAACTGGCGACTGAATGCCTAATAGAACCTCCGGAGCAATCTGCTGAGTTATCCACGGATTCCGTATCGAAAACAATTACCAAGGTGAAAGCGTTTATTAGACTGTGTAGGAAGCAGGCTATAGAAATAACTGGAGTCGATGAACTCCGAAATAAACAATCAGAACTCAAACAGATTAAAGTTGACTTGAAACGGATAATGACAGAAGTAGAAATCAAGAGTGAAGAAACAGGTTCTATCAAGCAGAATTTTGGAGACCTGAATAAGTTGGAAATGAGTCTCGATACTGCCAAAAACAAGTTGGTAGAATTAAAGAAGAAGCAAGAGACCCTAGACGTCAATGCCAAGTTGGCAAAGGAGGCTTTGTTTTTCTTTGAAGATCCATCTTTAAGAGTATGCCCAGTTTGTGGGCAGCCGGTTGAGCGAGGCGATATTAAAAAACATTTAGAAGAAGTAGTTGAGACTGTGAAAGGAAGCAAGGTTAACGAAATATATGAAAATGTGAAGGTGGTCAATGATGATATTAAAGTTCTCTCTGGAAAGAAAGAAGAATTGCAAACCTTGGAAGTACGGTTAAAGGAATTGACCGAAGAGTCCGATGCGTTGAAAGGAAAGTTTAGGCAAATAACTCTGGCGGATTTAAGAACGGAAGAAATGGACCGAAATATTGAGGAGGCACTTGCCCCTATTCAGACAAAAATCGAGGAGTCCAGTAAAGCATATCAGAAAAGAAATGAACTAATCGAGGATACTGAACAGTATGCAGATAAAATCAGAGTGATAAATAACATTCTTTTAAAAAAGGAAGAGTACCAAGCTATGGACAAAAGATCAAAGGAGGATCTTGAAGAAAGCAAGGGTATTTCACAGGCTATTCGTGAGGTTGAAATGTTCAAAGATCAGCTTGATACGTTAGTGAGCGTGCTGAACGAGGTGCAGACATCCTTAGCATCCCAGAGTATTTCAGAAACTCAAGAAGAAATTGGTAAACTATATTCACGTTTACATGCCCATCCGTATTATAATAAACTTAATATCTCAGTAACTTCAAAAAGTGTAGCTGGAGTTCAAAAGAATACATACCTAATAAAGGCATCTAGCACTGAAGAAAGTCGGGATACCTATGTTAGTTCTCGGTTTTCAACGGGTCAGATAAATTGTGCGGCTCTAGCTATATTCCTATCGCTTGCAAAGATGTCTAAGAGTGGAATTGGTTTTATTATGCTTGATGATCCTTCACAAAGCTTGGATTTAGAGCATTTAGACGGGCTGAGTGAAATCTTAGCGGAAGTTAGCGGTGAAAGACAGATAATCCTCGCCACACAGGATGAGAACTTGTTTGCCGAACTTAATAGGAAGTTCCAACCACATGATAATTTTATTGATGTCAAATTTAGACCATGGACTAAAAATGGATGTACCATAGAAAATTAAATCATAAAAGAGGATTGAGAAATTATGCACAACAATGAAGCCTACGCACTTCTTGATGAAATCTTATCAAGATATGGGACCTCGGAATTCGGGAGAATTAACCAGATTATGCTTGGTTTTTCATTCATAGGAGCAGGATACAAAGTCCCTACAATGCAACTAACTGGTAGGCCAGATATTGTAGCGAAGAACAAAGAGTTAACTTATGATGTTGAGGTAAAGACCTCCTGCTCATCAAGCATTCCCTTAAAAAAGGAGGATTTAACTGGTGTAAATGGGCATGGGTCTGTAGCTTTAATAGCTGTTCTGAGTTATCCGGATGTGCCCTTGCGATGGTTGATGACAGATGCCAAAAAATTAAGACCAAGGGTCTATCCAAAGACAGCACTTGCCGTTCACAGCATCACAGATTTGGAGGAAATCTTAACTAATCAGTTTCTATCAGAGTTAGAAAAATATCGTTTGTATGCCCTTCAAGGCACAGGTATTCTCCTTCAGGTCTTCCGAGATGAGCAATCTAAAGGAGTATAAATACAACATTGAACTTAAAATATTTTCTGGTGGCGCAGGTGCCGGGAAAAAATGTCTTTTGGCCTATCTTTTCCCAAAAGGTATGGTCGCAGTGCCGTGCACGGATTGTGCCCTGAATCATTGAAAGAGAGCACGGCACGAGAACCCCTCATATTCCTGTAATTCCGCACTGAGCGGAACGAGATTGTGCGGTCAAAAATCCCCCTCCCCTAAAATTGCACTCCGCAGGAGAGAATAATGTGCCCGAAGCGAGCCGGAAGTCTTGCGTAGCAAGACCGAGTGGTGTAAGCGTTAGCGGTGGGTGGTGTGGAACACCAAGCGTAGCGAAGGTGTGTAGCACCACCCATACACCACGAGCGGCGAGCAGAGGACACCACCCTGAATGAGCATGGCGAATGAAGGGCTCTTCGAAGAAGAGTGCGAGATGGAAATCAAAAGAGGGGTGGATTGCGTTAGCAAGACGGGGTGAATTTTGATTGGAGGCGAAGCATGGGGTCCTCTGCTCGGCGTGCAGGCGAGCGAAGGGCACATAGTAATTGGCAAAGGCTCAAAGAGGGGATAGGGGTGAATTTGAGCCTGAGACGTCCTGATCTACTTGGGTTCTGTACTTTTGGAGCCTTCGGGTGTAAAGAACTGAATCATCTTTTCGAAACTGTCAAAGTGATATTTGTAAAATTCTTCTTCATTGACTCTAACGTAAACCCATTTATCTCCTGTAACTCTCTCTGCGTCTTCGCACCACATTATAGCCCTCTTGTCTTTGAACTCCACGTCCACGTCTTCTTCTCCCTTAGTTTCTGCAAGTACGTGCTTGTCTTCCATATTCACTATGAAGTCTGGACGGTAATGCCTTAGATCTCCATTTGAGTCTCTGTATTCCATGAGAAATCCAACCTTAGGTGCATTCTTCGAAAATGCTTTAACGTCATCTGCAGGATCTAAAAAGCGAGAAAAGTTAACCTCAAGGTCGTTATCGCAAGGAACGTAATTGAATATGCACTTGTTGGCCTGATAAACTTTCTTCGTCCAGACAAAGGGCTGTGTTTCTGAGATCATTATTCTGTCGAATTTACTCGCTTCTCTCTCAGTAAATGCAAGATCCTTGAGGTTCTCTACAAAGGTATTTATAATTCTATCCTCAACTTCCGGCTCGCTGATTTGGAACAGAACCCTGGGGTCTTCTAAACTGACTTTCTGATCGAACAGTTTTCTTTGTATGTAGTCCTTAACAATTGGATATAGATCAGCGAACATGTTGGAGAGATTGAGTTTATTGAGTATACGTCCGGTGTAATATGCGATTACGCTCTTCACATCCTGTGGTACAGGTAGATCCCAGTTTCTCTCAACTTGCACTGCCCCAGTGATCATATCTATAGCCCGGTAGGTTGTTTTGAAAACCTTATTTTCCAGTTTTATGGAAAGAGGCGGGATCTTCTCTATAGTGCCTTCATTTATCTCGAATTCCCTAACAACTATAGCTGGAGTTAGAATGGGAATTTCTATATCGAATTCTTTTTTATCCATATCAACAAATATTGTTGTTAGATTGATTGGGTTTCCAAGGTTCGTAGTTCCAAACGATATATTTTCGTCCTTTTCCAGTTCTTCTATTATCTGCATCAGCCCTGGGGGCCCTAACACCTCTAAGACGTTTACGAAATCATTTACACTTGCATTCTCCTCTGGAAACATCTTCCTGAGCCCTCTTCCAATAACCTGTTCAGGAAGAACATTTCTTTCTGAGGTGTACGATCTCAGACCAACTATGACATTCACATTGCGTACATCCCACCCTTCGTTAAGCATCATCGTACTTACTATAGCCTCGTAGGTGTTTTCATCGCTGTCAACGGTCTGTGCGAACTTCCTTGCCTCTTCGATATCTGATTTCGCTACTTCTCCTGTGCTGTCAGTATGTATTAATAGAACCTTGCCTGAGAGTTGGGGTAGTGTATCAAGATATTTCTTCAACTGATCGGCTTGCTTGTTGTCCGGGCATTGAAAAAATAATATCGGCTTCTTATTTAGCATTGTTAGAGCGTCTTTGTACTCCTGCCACCTCTTGATACCGGCCTCGATCCATGCCCTATAGCGTTCAACAACGTTTGTGGATGTTATTTCAGTTGCATTTTGAACCATGCCCTTCAGTGGCCTCTTAACTATGTTCATCTCTATTGCTTCTTTAAGCGTAAAATCAACTATAAGCCAAGGGAATAAAGCACCGTTCTCACCTCTGGGCGTAGCCGAAAAATCAAGCTCCATGTTAAAGCCTTTGCCATACCTCGATTCAAGAGTTTTATGGAGATCTATCAATATTTGCTTCCATCTCTTCTCGTAATTGTATATATGATGTGCTTCATCCTTCAGGATCATTATGTTAGGTATCTTTTCTAAGACCTCTCTTATTCTGTTCTCCTGGGCTATGTTTGTTCTGTTCACTTCCTTTAGATCAAGAATCTCGTCCACGAGTTTATCGGCTTCCTTTTTCCTGTTAGCCTTATCCTGAAGTTGCTGTACATTAGTCAGAAAAAGAACAGAGTCAGGGATGTTGTTAATTGGGTCTTCCTTTAGGATGACTTTAAGATCGAAGAGATTCATCCATTCTGGTGGAATTAACGGTATCTCACGGAATATATTGCCAACCTGATAGTCCCTCTTCAAACGATCGTAGATCACATTCTTCTCTCCAGCAATCAACAGAAACTTGGAGGTGTAATCATCCTGATTTTCGAATTTATTATTGAAGTACTGCCATACGATTGAAAGAGCCATAACAAAAGTCTTTCCAGAGCCTGTGGCCATCTTAAATCCGTAGAGGGGATAAATATCAAGATTAGGATCAAAAAGTTGGGGCCCTTCTCCAAATTCCCTTGCTAGATCTATAAATCCCCTCTTTTTCATAACCTCGTAAACATAAATTAGGGTCTCTATGGATTCCCTCTGAGCATACCAGAATTCGAATTTCTCGTTGTTTACTATATGATCTTCATTGAACCAAAAATCCAGCAATCTTTTGGTCGTTTTCGTTGTGCTCGGGTATCCTGAATTCCTCCATTCCTTAACGGCTAATCTTAATTTGTTAACGAGGTATGCCTTGCTTTTGTCTCTATTTTGTGGCAATAATATATCCGTAGGATTCATATCTTCACCTTCAAAATCTTGTTCGTGTCGTTGCCAAAGACATCTACGACCTTCACCATTATCTGGTATTCTCCACCTTCCTCATATTTATGTTTCGCTTCATATTCCACTTTAAGATCTTTCTTTGTTCTATAACTCTGCCATTGATTATGGAATGTATCACCTTTAAAATCCCAATCAATGGCCCAGTAATCTATAAGTTGCCTCGTATCTTTCAAGTTCTTAAGGGCATCTAGAACGTCTGGTGAAGGCTTCAGATTAAAATCTTCAATTTTTAAAGTTATTTCCTTTTCGAATATACCATTGGATATACATAAATAAGCCATTTCATTAAATTTAATGGAAGGAATTAGGTTTTTTTCAATAACTTGGTCTGGTATCTTAAGAAGTTTAAGGTCAAAATTTGTGCCTGCCAAGGCTGATTTTAGTTCGTTCACATTCGGTATCTGTATCAATCTAAGGTCTAATCCTTCCTTTTCAGCTATTTTCTTTGCAAGTTCATTAACTTCATAATTCCATTCCCATCCTAACACATCGGCTTTGTTGAAATTATTACCAATACACTCTGAGATAAAGTTTCTGATCTCGTCCATTGATACTGGTGAGTTACTTGAACCAATGTGTACAGCCCTTTGTCCTTTTGTGGCATGGATGTATCGGAATCCGTTAAGCGGTTTTGCCTCGTATAATTTTATCATAAACGAGAGGTAGTCCTGAGGATTCTCCTTCCAATATGCAAGTTCATAATTTCCTATGTTCCAGAGTTCAAACGGCCTCGCGGGCCTGCCGTATTTATCCTTCTTCTCATCTACCAAATCCTTTGAATTATTGATATCTAATAGCCTCTTCCTTGTAACTTGGATGGCATATTTTGATAGATCAGAACCTATCCACCTTCTTCCTAGTTTTTCAGCTACAGCCAACGTAGTTCCAGAACCGCAGAAGAAGTCTGCGATAAGATCACCTTCGTTTGATGATGCCATTACTATTCTTTTGAGAAGATCTTCGTTCTTTTGAGTCGCAAAACCTAACTTCTCACTTGAGAAACTCATTATTTGTATTGAATTAAGTGTATCTAATTCGCTACAGTTCCAAGTATCTTCAATGGGATATCCCTTTCCTTCAGGAATTGACCCATCTCTTCTCCTATAATCCTTTGGGTAGTTTATGTACTCTTTATTAAAAGTAAAATCTTGATAATTCTTGGTGTAGAAGAAAATCATATCGTGATTCCTTATCCAATTTTTCGCTGAAGATTTATATCCGGATATCCAGCCAATCCTCCATATTATTTCTCTCTGGAAATTCTCATAGCCGAAAATCTCGTCACACATAATTTTTACATAGTGACTGACATGTTCGTCAAGATGGATATAAAAAGACCCATTCTCTGCTAAAAGCTCTTTCATTAAAATTAATCTCTCGTACATATATCTAAGATAAGAAGCG
>JAKAUD010000085.1 GCA_021827885.1 Thermoplasmata archaeon
GTCACATTCAAGCTTCATGAGGAAAAAAATTTCGATCTCTTCGATCTCTCTTACAAACTCAGGGAAAGAGGCTGGATTGTACCTGCATATTCACTACCCAAAAACGCAGATGACACCACAATTATGAGAGTCGTGGTGAGGGAGAATTTCACGGCTGACATGGTTGACATATTTGCAAACGATATTGATGTCGCCGTGAAATCTTTAAAGGTTAAACTTAAAAAATCACCAGAAAGATCGCCCAGACAAGGCCATGGAGTCTCCTGATTGTCCTTAGAATCACAGAACCTTTGAAAACAGTATTTGAGATCAGAGAAAACATATTCGAACGGGAAATGAATATTGTTCTCGTTCTTTTTTTGAATATTATGAAATGCCTGATGAGTACAATCACAAAGCATTCTTGTCTCACTGATCTGTAATTAAGGAAAAAGGGTTTCAGCGTATTCCTGTGTGTTAACTATAAGGTCCGGGTTCTCCAGGTATCGCCTCACTTCCATATTCACCCACTCCTCCGTTTTTGTAAAGTCAAAACCTTCTGAGTTTGCTTTCTCGGTTGACAGAATGAAGTCGTCTTCACGATAGTATCTGGATCTGTCTTCTTTTGAACGTGAATCAAAGCAAATTCCCTTTCCCATAGCTTTCCCCATTAATCCGAGGAAACTCTTTATATCAAAAATTTCTCTGGACGCCCCATTATAAGAACCTTTTTTTCCATTGATTCCAAGCCAGGCCAGAAAGCGACCGGCATCGTCCACCCATGTGTAGTTTCTTCTTCCATTCTGCTCAGGTATCCAGAAACACTTTCCTTTCTCTATTCTTCTGAGATGATCCTGGAATCTCAGGGTACTGTCACCATTACCAATAATGCTGGGAAACCGTGCGGCCGAGACCCTGAAATCTGCGTTCTGGTATATGTATGCCTCAACGTTTCTTTTGCCGTCTGAATAGGAACTCTCACCTAATTTTTCATCAACCTCAAAATTATATGGATCAAACTGATCTTCATGAATTACTCCTGTTTTATCTGAGTATACAGCTGCGCTTGAAGTGAATATGTATGAACCAACTCTTCCACTCAAGAACCCGATGAGATCCTTTACATCTTTAACCCTGAAGGCCAGCTGATCATAAACAATATCAAAGTAATTGAAAGCCGATATTTTTTCCTCGATGGAAACCGAGTTGAAACGATCGAATTTCACGTAATTCACATTGCCTGTGAAGGACGGTGCTGTTCTTCCAGAAGAACCAACAACAACTTCATGTCCATCGTTCAAAAGGTAGTTCACGAGAATCCTGCCAATGAAACCTGTTCCGCCGATAACAAATATTTTCATAGTCTTTGGCAAATGCAGGAAAACATTTATAATTTGGCAATTCCCGGAAGTTATTCTGTGTGTCTTCTTTTATAGAGCCGTCGACGGGATTCGATCCCGCGACCTCGTGCTTACCAAGCACGCGCTCTACCATGCTGAGCTACGACGGCGACCAACAGGGATATCCGGGAAACTATTTAATTTTTATTTGATTCCAGAAAATGGTCTGAACCGTAAATATATCGATTTACTGGATTTTTGCATTCTTTTGCTGAATACAGTTCTGTTGAAAGAATTCCTAATTTTGCGATATCTTAGTAACGAAAAGAATTTATCTTCTTATCCATAGGTTATGTCATGATGTCTATGTCCGATCAAAACCCAGACCAGATAAGGGGAATCTGGGAGCAGATATTCTTCCGTTACGGTTACATGGACAGGATAAACAAGCTGAGTGCAGTGTACCCGGAAGAGAAATCCCTCTATGTCTCATTCAAGCACATTCAGGACTATGACAAGGATTTCGCAACCTCTCTCACAATAGTGTCTGAATTTTACATAAGACTCGGTGAGGAAGTCCTGAGGGAGCTTATTCACCCTCCAAGAGGTAACGTGAAAAGGGTTAACATAAGGCTAACGGATTTTCCTGAAAACGAGTTCCGTATTGAAATAAGAGACCTCAGGAGCCCAAATGTCGGTACTCTACTCACAATCAATGGTATAATAAGGAAGAACACCGAGGTTTTGCCAAGACTGCAAACCGCAGCTTTCAGATGTGAGGATCCATCATGCGGACATGTAAATATGATGCCACAGGAACGTGGAAAAGTTGATGAACCTGCAGCCTGCGAACTTTGTGGAAAAGAGAGAAACAAGACTAAATTCAAGCTTTTAACAGAGGAGTCTGAATTTGTGGACTTCCAAAAACTTGAAATCCAGGAGAACCCAGAAACACTGGATGGAGGATCACAGCCCCAGAGAATAACTGTGATAGTTGAAGATGACCTCACGGGGAAGATATTTCCCGGGGACAGAATAATGATTGATGGGATCCTGAAGGCAGAGCAGAAAAGAGCTGGAAGCATAATGCTTACTGAATTCAATATCTATGTTTATGCGTTAAATTTCAGGAGAGTTAACAAGGAGATTGAGGATGTGAAGATAACAGAGGAGGATGAAAAGGCGATTCTTGATCTTTCAAAAGAACCGAATATAATAGAGAAACTTTCAGCCTCCATTGCACCAACAATTTTCGGAATGGAGATGGTGAAGAAAACTCTCGTCCTTCAGATGTTTGGTGGAATTCGTAAGACCATGAAAGATGGCACGACCATGAGAGGAGATATACATGTCCTCATGGTGGGTGATCCGGGTACTGCGAAATCACAGCTGTTGAAATACATGACTGAACTTTCCCCCAGAGGAGTTTTTGCATTTGGGCGTGGATCCAGTGCGGCTGGGCTAACTGCTGCTGCCATAAGGGACGACTTTGGTGAGGGGAGATGGACACTGGAGGCTGGAGCCCTTGTACTTGCAGACAACGGTTTTGCTGCCATTGATGAACTGGACAAGATGGATGAAAAGGATACAGCAGCCATGCACGAGGCCATGGAACAGCAGACCGTGACTATTTCAAAGGCAGGCATCATGGCAACCCTGAAATCAAGATGTTCGATCCTTGGAGCTGCAAATCCCAAGTTCGGCAGATACGATCAGTCAAGAACAATCGTTGATCAGATAGATTTCCCACCGCCACTTCTCTCAAGATTTGATGTCATATTCAAGATCATAGATAAACCGGATAGGGGAAATGATGACAAACTGGCTATGCATGTTCTGAGGGCCCACAGGGTGGGAGAGATTTACAAAAGCCTTGAACAGAATGATATTACCGGGTTGAATATACCGGAGGAGATGGAGTTCAATCCACCAGTTGAAAAGGATATGGTCAGAAAATATGTCTCCTATGCGAAGGGAAAAGTTTTTCCCAGGCTTTCGGACGAGGCAATAAACCTTCTCAGGGAGGAATATGTGAAAACAAGGAGTGGCAACCCGGATTCCATACCCATAACTGCAAGGCAGCTGGAGTCCACAATCAGGCTGGCCGAAGCAGCAGCCAGGGCAAGGTTGTCATCCATTGTAACAGAGGGTGATGCAATGCTTGCAAAACAGATTGTTGACTACTATCTCAAGGATGTCTCCACGCATAATGGAGAGGTAGATATTGACGTCCTATACACTGGAACAAGTTCAAAACAGAGAAATGATCTGGAGACAGTTTTCGACATAATCAGGGAACTTAAAAAAGAGAAAAACTCAGCTGAAATAGATGAGGTGATAAGCCTTTCCCAGGCCAGAGGGCTCAGCGTTGACAGAGCCGAGGAAGCAATTTCAAACCTCAAGAGAACTGGGCAGATTTATGAACCATCCTACAAAAAACTGGATGTGATCAGGTGAACGAAAAGATCAATATGAAGATATCCAGCATAAATGGGGAGGTACTGCTTGCAGCAGCTGATTCGTCAATTGTTGGGAAGGTCATAAGAGAGGGTAAGCTTCACCTTGATATAAGATCTGATTTTTATGGGGATATAAGAGTAAATGATGATACATTTGTCTCATCCCTTGGGGTATGCACAATAGCCAACCTTGTTGGGGAATACGTGGTGAAGAAGGCAATTGAAGAGGGGTATGTTGACCCTGACAATATAATATCAATTGACAATATACCTCATGCACAGTTCACGAAGATGCCCGAGAGCTGAGGATATGATATATTGGGCGATAAAGAGAAGAACGTAAGAGAAATTTTCAATTCGATACAGGACAAATATGACTTCCTGGATACTTTAATCAGCATGGGACAGGACGAAAGATGGCGCAGATTCATGGTAAAGAATCTTGAACTGAAGGACAATCTTGATGTCCTTGACTGCGGGGCCGGCACGGGCAAACTCACCCGCCAGATCATAGAAGCCTGTGGAACCTGCAGTACCACATGCCTTGACGTTACAGACAGCATGTTCAGGCCAAAATTGTTTCCAACCACAAGATTTATAGTGGCAAGTGCAGAACACATACCTCTACCCGATGAATCAGTTGACCGCGTGGTTTCGGCATTTCTCACGAGAAATCTTGAAAATGTTGATAACTATTTCAGCGAAGTCCACAGAATTCTCAGAAAAAATGGAATCTTCATCAACCTGGATATTTTTGATCCAGAGATTCCGGTATACAGGCAGTTCTTCTCACTGTATTTCTACAGGATGATGCCCAGGATTGGAAACCGCATGACCGGAAGCAAATCATACTCTTATCTGGCTCAATCCGTGAAAAATTTCTATGATCATGAAACGCTTGAGACCAAAATCAGGAATTCCGGAATAACACTTGAAATTTCAAGACCCTTCATGCTTGGATCGGTATATGTGCACAAGGGAGTTAAGAGATGAATATTTTAGGAACCATAAATAATACAATAATGTATATATAGTGTGCATCAATGCTATTTTTATGATTTCAACACAGAACACAGACATAATACCGGAAAACTGGTACAATGTTGTTCCGGATCTTCCTGAACCACTGCCGCCACCCAGGGACAATGATCTGCATAAGTCTTCCATAGAGCTACTTAACCGCATACTTCCGAAAAAGGTAATTGAGCAGGAATTCACTTTCAGGAAATATGAAAAAATTCCGGATGAAGTGATGGAATTATATGAACAGATCGGACGCCCTACTCCCCTTGTAAGGGCGAGAAATCTTGAAAAATACCTTGATTATAAAGGGAAAATATTCTATAAATTCGAAGGCGCAACAGTAACTGGATCCCACAAAATCAATACCGCAATTCCACAGGCCTACTATGCCGCCAGTGAGGGAATCCAGGAGGTAACCACTGAAACTGGAGCGGGGCAATGGGGCACTGCCACGGCACTTGCATCATCCATGAACGGAATGAAATCCAAAGTTTTCATGGTAAATGTCAGTTACCGTCAGAAACCATTGAGAAAAACAGTCATGAATCTATATGGTGCCGAGGTCATACCCAGCCCTTCGACCATTACTGAAACTGGAAGGAAATTCCTTTCCCAGAGTCCGGATCATCCGGGTTCCCTGGGGATAGCAATATCGGAAGCTGTTGAATATGCGCTTGACAATGACATAAGATACCTGCTTGGTAGTGTAATGAATTCTGTCATAACACACCAGAGCATAATTGGACTTGAAACCCAGAAGCAACTGGAAATTATGGGTGAGGAAGCTGATGTCCTGATAGGATGTGTGGGAGGAGGCAGTAATTTCGGGGGATTTATTTTTCCACTTATGAGGGATGGAAGGGAAAGAACAATAATCTCATCAACAGCTCGAGAGGTCCCAAAGTTCTCAAAGGGAAAATACAGGTATGATTACGTGGACAATGCAGGAATTCTGCCCTCCATAAAGATGTATTCGCTCGGTTCGGATTTTGTGCCTGAAAGTATATATGCTGGAGGACTGAGATACCATGGAGCCTCACCATCCCTGTCACTGCTTGTTAAGAATGGAATCGTAAAATCAGAAGAGGTTGGGGAGAAGCAGGTCATAGATGCCCTGCGGATTTTTGCAAATACACAGGGAATAGTTGCTGCCCCGGAGTCCGGTCATGCCATAGCATCCACCATTGAATATGTGAAGTCGAACCATGATGAAAAGAAAACAATTGTTGTGAATGTCAGTGGACACGGGCTTCTGGACATGTCCATTTTCGCGGGAGAGTGATATAAACGAAAAACAGGATAATACTGTATTTCACAATAGGGTTTCCCGATAACGACACACTTCAGGAATTTTCTGAGGCAATACCGGATCATTCAATAGATTACGTGGAGCTTGGATATCCCTCACGAAGAGCCTATTACGATGGTCCCAGGATAAGGGAAACACATGAGGCAGGTGTGGTTAATTTCAATGAAACCTCTATAGAGAAGCTTTCAGCCTCACTTAAAAGAAAGGCAGAAAAGATCTATCTTCTTGCCTACCACGATGATTTTTTGGAAAACAGGGAAAAAATCTATGGCATACTTAAGAGATGTGGATTTTCGGGGCTTATAATACCAGATCTGCTGACGGATTTTTACGATGAGAATGAGGATATCATAAGGGAGATCCAGGGCTCTGGTTATGAATATATACCTTTCTTCAACCCATCTTCTCCTGACAGGGTAATAAGAAATGTATCAAAAATCTCGAACTCCTGGATATACTACGGGCTAATGCCCTCAACTGGAATAAATGTACCATACAGCCAGGATGCTGTGGTATCGAGGATCAACTCAATCCTGGTTGACAGGGAGATAAACTTCGGCTTCGGCATAAGAAGTGTCGATGATGTGAGAAAACTCGTATCTTACGGAGCACATGGAGCCGCAATAGGAACACTTCTGATCACCATGCTTGAAAAACACGACATTGATGGCTTCAGGCAGTTTATCAACGATCTGGTGGTGATGAGAAATGCATGAAACACAGGAAAAGATGTTCAACCGTGACCTTTCATATCAGGAATCCTACTCAATAATGAAAAGACTCGCTTCTCCAGATGCATCGGATCGGGATCGGATCGCACTTCTCAGCATGATTCACCAGAAGGGTGTTACAGCCACTGAAATGGCGGGTTTTTCCGCAGCTATTAGGGATTTCGCCCTTATATCCCCTGTTGATGGTGTATCAGATATTGTTGGAACAGGAGGTGATCTGATGAACACCATAAATGTCAGCACTGCAGCTGCAATAACTGCATCTTCCATGGGGATAAGGATCGCGAAGCATGGAAACAGGGCAGTTACTGGGAAGATTGGAAGCGCAGACTTCCTTTCCAGGTTAGGCTACAGGTTTGATTTCAAACGTGAGGAACTTCTGGAAAAGATCAATAAAAATAATTTTGCATTCCTCCTTGCACCACAGTTCAATGGAACTTTCAGGATGTTTTCAGAGGCAAGAAAACAACTGCCTTATAAAACTGTCTTCAACTACCTTGGACCTGTTACAAACCCGGCAGATCCAGAATGCATAATCATAGGTTCCTCCGAACCGTCAATGGTTCCGGTGTTTGCCGGAGTACTGAAGGAATCTGGAAAAAGGGGAGCTGTTGTGATCTCTTCCAATGGGATGGATGAAGTTTCGCCCTTCTGCCGTTCAAAGATTATGTTTGTGGATGAAAGAGTAACCGAAGTGGAAATTGAACCGGAGAACATCACTGGAAGATCTATAGATATTCATGATGTTGCCAGCAGCGATCCGGAAAAAAATTTTAACATGACTCTGTCCGGACTCAGGGGAGAAGATAAAAAAATTGCAGGGTTCATTGCCCTGAACGTTGCCCCGCTTCTTGTG
>JAKAUD010000066.1 GCA_021827885.1 Thermoplasmata archaeon
ATGGTTGCAGCCTGGACAGTATCTATACCAGGAATGTCATCCAGACGTTTCACATCCTCATCGTCTGCAACTCTCTTCCTGATATCGCTTTCAACTGTGTTTATATCCCGTTTTATTCCCCTGATTCTATCAATTTCCATCTTTATCTTCAGTGAAAATATCCCATCCTTATCAGGGATTCCTACAGATTCAGCTGAAATCCTCATTAACTCTGAAACAAATTCATTGCCGAAATGCCCCTTGCTCTCCTTTTTGACAAGATCATGTATCTTTTCATTTCCGGCATTTACAATGAGTGATGGCACGGGGAAAGTTTCAAGCAGTTTCATGGAAGTACTGCTGTCGATATTATTTAGAAAGTGCAGATATTCTGGAAATACACATGCAAGATCACTCCTGAGGTAGTTTATCTGCCTCTTCATTTCTTTTAACAGCCTTTCCCTCATCCGTGTAAGCTCTGAAATCCCGGATCTCTCATGTCCTTTACCCATATCGGCCTTGAACATGGGGTTGATGCAAGTGAGTGCGCATCAACTGAGTCTGTCTTGCCTTTCCCAAAACCAGACACGTTTCTTATGGACTTGCTTATTATAGGATTGACAAGTATAACATTAAAACCGAGCGTTGAAAGGAAATATTTCAAAGGTACATGGTAGTTACCTGTTGGATTCATGTATATGCCGACGATCTCCTGTTTTTGGCTCTCTACCAATGTTTCAATCTTTTCACGGATCATTTCAAACCCTTTCCTTTCATTTCCGATCTTCCCTCTCCAGAGAACCCTCCTGTTATTATCCTGTGCCTCTATCTCATGCATTTTTAGATGCGTATCTATTCCTATGGCGATCATTTTATTCTCCAGAACCCTATGATCATCGGGGAAAAATTCACCTACCACAAACACCTATGACCTTCGCGGAGGAAGGAATGTGCAAATCAATGGTACTGGTGATAAGGGGCGACTCAGTCCGAACAGATCCAAACCTGCATGCATCAGCAACACCCCCTCCCTAATTCCACCGATCATCAGATTCCAAATTTACATGGTAATTCGGTGGACATAGGTTTCGATCTCTTATTACACTCAGTCCTTTATGCTCATAAGATAGTGCATTCCGTCTCTTGCAGTACTAACATAATGTATGTCAGTCTCCCGGAGCCTGTTAATGTTATGCGGTTTTGTAAGATCCCCTGACCTTGTTCGGTTCTTGTGCTTTGCATAAGGCAGGGCAAGGTTGTTTCTTCTCATTATCCTTCGGACAGTCTTTATGTTCACATGGATGCCGGAATTCCTCAGAAGTGCCCAAACTCTTCTGTAACCATAGGTTGTTCTTTCCCCTGATATCCTCTTTATTTCAGTTTCAATGCTTCCGGTAACCCTGGTCTTCCTGTTCACAGATCTTTCAATTCTGTTGTAATAGATGGATGACCTTGGGATATCCTTGCAACCGGCATTTCCTTCTTGAGAGTGTCCACAGCCACCATCATTTCTTCCCTGGTCGAATTTTTTTTAAAGCATCTATGACCAGAGCCTGATCGCCAACTAATCTCTTGAGATCATCAATCTCCTTCTGGTATTCATTTCCCCTTGATGATTCTCCAAGTCCCTTTCTTCCCCCTTCAAGAAACCGTTCCTTCCATCTGTGGAACTGTGCAACAGAAACACCATGCCTTCTGCACAGTTCAGCAACGTTTGTGGCCGTGAATGATTCGATCACTATCTGTACCTTCTGTTCCACAGTGAATTTCTCGGACATTTCACAACACCTCTCCTGGAACGGGCAGGAGTTTCGCAAACCCCTCTCTGGACTCCTCCTTATATCTTCTTCTCAATATATATTCTCTCTTATAACTGTCCAAATGATAAAGGGAGCACATCAAGGCATATCCTCACGGGCACGTTGGGAAAGATCCTTTTCGATGCGGATATTATTCCGGAACGCATGTCGCATGTAATTCCTGAGGGGGTACCAAAACGGTCTTTCACAGATTTCATGACATCCTCGATCGATGCCTGAGATTCTGAGAGGCATTTCCTTACATAGAGGACGAATCCGGACAAAGCATCCTTGGCCGCAACGATCATGGAGAATTCAGCATCGACTGTGCCGTCGATCTGCAGTATATAGGATGGCATTTCATTCCTGAGTTTCTGTGCACTCTCTTCATGTATCATCCGGAATATATTGAGAGCCTGGTTGCTCATCTTTCTGGCATGGCTCTCAGACCTGTCCAGGGTATGAGCGATCTCCGAACAGCTCTTTCCCTTTATGAAACGTTCGATGGCGCTCTCCGTCATCATGTCATTCGAATACCGGCATCTCTTCGGTACTATTTCCAGGAGTCTTTCCGATCTGTACTCTTTCTTCTCCATCGGACATATCATGATCTTGTGGACGGCTGCGAATTCGCCACTCATTGTCCTTACAAGCTTTCTGTCACGCCTGTATTCTCTCAGCTTTGAACCGCAGTCTGGACAATTCTTCTGGAGATAGGAGAAGAGTATCTCGTTCATGTGAATCATTTCAGCTTGAGGAATACCTTCTTCATCTTCAGGTCGTTCTCTATGATGATCTTCGTTATGGGCCATGCATCGTAATCGATCCCGATCTTCTTCAGTATCTGATCGATCTCTTCCTGGCTTATCCCTTTGTCTAACAAACGGGAGACATACTTAACGATCTCTTCTGGTTCAATCTCATTCTTCGATTTCAGAGATTTCCCTAGATACCCCGCGTATTTCTGCACAACTTTCCCATTTACCCTCTTCTCGTCCACGAGTTCCCAGTATTCTCCATGTTTCCTCTTAACTTTTCTCGGAATTACAGTCATGTGTTATGGATATACATAACACGTTTTAAATGTTTTGGTCACTCAGTAAAACAAAAATAAAATTGACGATCAAATTGCTGATTTTATAGCGGAAGATTATCGACATAGGCTGTATGGAAAAGTATATATAGTGTATTGAGAATATATTTTTATGTATAAGCAACTGTTAGTTGTTTTGGTTGCTGGGTTGTTTGTTGTCGTCGGCTTAGTGACGGTTGCGAATAATTCGGTTGGGAGTGGATTGGCAACAAAGGAAAGTAGCCAGCCATCTTTGTTAATAGGTGGCGGAGGAGGTGGTGGCGGAGGGTCATCGTCATCGCCAACGCAAATAATGTATTACTCATATAACTACGGCTGGGAATATGGAAATATATACGAGCAGTATTGGGCATATCTAGGACCAAATGGGAATCACATCTACTGGTACGGCGTGATCTCGGTGACCGCTGAAAATGGTGCCGTGCTTGACGGTAATTACAATTGGTGGAACATATATGATCAAACAGGGACACATAAGACAGGAACGATAGACTTTACTTCACCGGATTCTGCTATTGGTAACGCTCAGAGTATATACGCATTTGCACCTCCCAATACAGTAAGCAGTGGTTCGGCTGAAACCGTGACTTTTGGACTTTCTGCTTCTGTGGGATATGACGGTGCTAACGCAGGCGCTACAATCAGTTGGCAAATAAACTATCCCGAATTTGAACAAACCACAACTTCGTTAACATCAACCAACGGTGGGTGGGCTTTCTACGATAACCAGGCGCTAAACGGACCTAACCCTACAGCCGCTTCTTTCTCTGCTGGCGTTACAGTTCCTACTGTTTACAACAATTATCAGAGCATTAACAATGATAATTCAATGAACGCTTTGACAACTAATTGGCTTTGGGATACCATATATACTTACTCATTATCTGGCACCCTATATACTGATTATGTCTCATGAGGTATATTGGGTGATTTTTTGAGTGGGTTTGATCACAAAAAAAAAATTTTAATTATATTTTTTATTGTTGCAATTTTAATAATTTCTTCAGTTTATATCTACTATAGAATAGAACAGGATAAGTTTTATCAAGTCAATATTACAGTTAAGCCCGGTAGTTTGGTTATGGAGCAGGGCACTAAATTACCTTTTTATATTAATAGCAGTAGCACTAATGCACAGTTCCATATGGATGGATCCACATATTTAAATGGTCTAAGACTCAACTACATCGGTTCGTCCGATAACAGCGGTACCAGTGCTTCACAACTTTTCGCAATCATCAAATTTAACTTGAGTAACTCTAGTCCAACCATCACAGCATATTGGAATAGTACCGTGGTGGTTCTGACTAATAATGGCCCTGAATATTATTTGGCCCCCGCTGGTTATTATTTAATTGAAGGGGTGGTGGAGACTTCAATCGGGACTCCTAGTCACGTCTCCTTGAATTTCTCTTTGCCTCACAGTGTAATATTTGTTTCTGGATTATACATATATGGTGATCTGAACTTGACAAACAATACCTTGGGGTTGACTCTGAACTCTACTATTGCCAATAGTGCATCAGGTAGTTACCCCACCAGTATAGTGTCAAAGTACAATGGTACTGTTTCAAGCACTAACGTCAACTTGGAAATTCAGAGCTATACATACGTCAAATTTCGCTTTATTACAAATTCCCCTCCGAACTCAATTACAATACTAGTAAAATTCAATTACGGCGTTCTCTATCAGAGCGTAGTGGGATATGGTGGAATGATTGCCTAGTATTCATATAGAAAACCTGACAAAGAGCTATAAGCGTATCCATAAATCTCGTGCACTTACAGGTTGTTCTCTCTTAATCGACAAGCCTGGCATATATTCTATTGTAGGTCCAAATGGTGCTGGAAAAACAACTTTATTAAAGATAATTGCTGGAATTCTGAGAAAGACAAGTGGAATTGTAAGTGTTAAAGGCAGCACATTTTACGTTCCGGAGAATCCTGCTTCTTACGATAATCTCTCAGCTTTAGAACATTTTGAATTGGTTGAAAAGTGTGCGAACTCTTCTGATGTCATTCGAACGCCTAGGGAGGTATTGGATTTGGTGGGTCTTCCGCAAAAGAAGAAGATCTTTGACTATTCTAAGGGAATGAAGCGCCGACTTAATATAGGAATGTCTCTCATAGCAAAGAGAGAGATCATGCTACTTGACGAACCGTTTGAGGGCCTTGATCCTTCAATTTCCGAAGACATCTCGACAGATTTAAAAAAACTAGATGATGGAACCCGAATAATAATATTAAGTAGCCACGATCTTGCGAGGGTGGAGGATTTGTCCGACATTATCATTTTTCTCAAAGATGGATCGGTCATGTTGAACGTAGAAACAAAGAGTGCAAATTCAATTAAAATAAAAGTTTCTGGAGGAATAGAGGTTATAAATTTTCTGAACAAACTTCGTGTCAATTACGACAGTCGTGATGATGAAATTATTATAAGCGTCGAGAAGGATGGGTCCCAAGAACTCCTTAAGAAACTCGTTATGCAGGGAATTTCAATTAATGAAATGAAAACTCCCAGCTTGCTAGAAACTTATCGTAAGGTAATGGAGAATTAGATCATATGATACTTCAATCTATTATGGCACAGATTCGTAAAGATCTGTATATCAACTTTAGATCCATGTTTTCTTTTTTCATAGTTTCTTTCTGGGTTTTTTTATCCTTGATTGTCGCATTATATGTCATCACTAGCAACGGAAATCTGGTATTTTCCGGACTACTTGTTTATAATTTTTTAGAGGTTTTGATGGAAATATCGGTCTTACTTTTTCTAATTCCCGCAATCCTTATCCCAGTGGAATATGAATCTGGAATGATTAATATATACAAGGGGCTGGGTCTTCCGTTTAATGTTATTTTTAGTTCGAAATTAATTTCGATGGTAATAAATTTCTTAATTTTGGAAATTTTGTCGCTCGTCATCTTTTTCATTGTCTATGTTTCTTCTAATACATCCAGCGTAAATGCGAGCATAATAGAAGAGAGTTTCCCGACCATATTAACCGCCATACTTTCGCTCACATTTGTTTTTTTGCCTGTGATAGGATATATCTCAATAGTATCGTATGCTTCTTCTAAAAGATGGGTCTCCATCCTTGTTACAACGCTTATCTTTCTTTCGATGTTATTTGGTACTGAGAATATCGCATCATTCTACGAAACTAATTTTTCTAATGGTACTTCTGCAATGTACCCCCTACCTTCGATTTATTATCCTCTCTTTGTATCTTTTCCATCCTCATCCATCAGCATCTTAGCAGAAGCTTTCAGAATACCTCTTATAAATCGCCACACCTTAGGGGGAGTTACGATAATTTCCCCCCCCTTATTTCATGCTTTCCTGAACGAAGCGGGGTATACATTTTGGATATCATTTTTTGCCATTATTTTCTTATTCCTGAGTTACTTGGTAGGGAGATTGAGGTATTATTATGGATAAACGCTGGATTGTTTTGGTTATAGCATTGGTGATAATAATATCGGTTTTAATTTACTATAATACTCCTCCACAGCAACCCACTAAAACTACAAAGAAGACTCAAAGTCCCTCTTTGACTCTTATTGCGAATGTATACGTTAACACTACTACCATCAATACTACTTTTTTCCTACAAAAGAATGTAACGGAAGTCGTATTAAAAGCTTACTCCAATGAATCAAGTGGTACAATATTTGTATTAGATCCGCAAGGACACCAAGAAATTAGAGTGAATATAGCGCAAGGGAATGATACTATTTATACAGATGTTGCTTTTTCCGATCCTCCATACGTAGTTCTACTAGGCGGAACGTGGCATTTGAACGCTTCCTTAAGTGAGGTGAAATCTGTCCATCTTATGATCTACGCTTTGATCTAGCTGATAGCATTTGGGTCTGACTTCCACATTTAATAGCGTCCATCCATTTAACCTGTATTATTGGTAATAGTTTTCACAGTCGCAACAGTTATATATTATCCCACATTTTATATAATAATCATGACAGTGATCATGAAAAATGAATGGATGCCTCCAGGAACTCATCAGGTTGGCGATCAGTGGCGATACCCGCGCTTTCCATAAAACTGTATCAACACTCCTGAAGAAAGTAGTCTGCTGAATCACCAATGCGTCCCGAAAGTTGTGTAAACTTAAGGATACCTCTCCTGGAACATCTCTCTTATCTCATCCTGGCATTTATAATATCCCCTCAATGTTCTCAGGGACCATTTCTCATCTATCTCAGCTACCCTGAGATAGATGATCTTCATGGCACTCTCCTCTGATGGCAGAGAATCGATGATCTTTACCCTGCGCAGTATTTCCTTGTTCATGCGTTCTATCATATTTGTGGAGTGTATCCTATCTTTGCCCTTGAATAACACTACATTTCCCTGAAGACATACTATTTGACTGGTTCTGGTAACAGAAAGTTACTTATACTATGTAGTGTCATTACTACTACATTGACATACATCAGGAGACTTGTAAGGGGAGACAATGTTTATCTCTACGAGGTGACAAGTTACAGGGATAAGGAGACCGGCAAGGTAAGGCAGAAATCAGTGTACAAGGGAAGGGAGATCATAAAGGACAATACAATCACTGTTCGTAAACCCAGGAACAGGATCACTGCCCGTAAGGTTCTTGATTCAGCACCGTACATAATGTACAGGTTCGCGGAGGATTTCGGCATACAGGATTCATTCATTTCAGCGCTGGATGGCCTGACAAACATCAGGGAAGCGGCGAGAAGGATAGTGATCCTGGCAGCAGGCTCCATTATGGGTTCATTTGGATCCATCGATC
>JAKAUD010000173.1 GCA_021827885.1 Thermoplasmata archaeon
CCGTCTTTCTGGAAACCCTCCTGTAATCGGTTACCTTGCCACCTATAACTGTAAATACATTATTCTTTCTTAAAACAGAAAAATCCCTGCTCATCTTTCCTGGATTGTTTCCACTACCAAGCAGCGTTCTGATGCCGGAATATTCTCCAATTATTTTTTCCCTGCTTATTCCTGCTGAGATAAAGGATAGGCTTTTGATTACGTAATCTCTTTCAGATTCTGTGATGTTCCAATTATCAGGAGAGTCCACGAAATCATCGGTTGTCCCTACAATGACGACTTTTCCCCTAGGAATAATGAACATCTGCCTCCCGTCAACCTTTGATTTTACAACTGCTGCGCTTTCCCTCCTGTAAACCTCCCTTGGGTAAATGAGATGTATCCCTTTAGAAAGCCTGAAGTTGCCAATTTTTTCATGGCCTAAAACATCATCTATCCATGCTCCGGCGCAGTTAACCAAGACCCGGTACCTGATAGTGATATAATTCCCGGACACCATGTCCTTAAGTTTGGCAACATTTTCATCATTAATAACAGAAGAACCTGTATATTTAACGTAGTTGAGGCAGACAGCACCGTTCATGTGAGCAGAAACGATATTTGATACTGTAAGCAGGGCATCATCTGTTATGCAGTCCTTATAGGTGTAATAACCTTTGACTGAATCCGGAAAAATGCCGTTGTTTTTAGTATACGCTGAATGCTTTCCACCACCGAGAATCCTGTATAACATGAGTCCAATCCTTATTTCGAATCTTCCAAACATACCCGGACCTATGAGTATATCAAAATTAATCGGTTTTACAAGATCTGTTTTCCTCATCAGGTAATTTCTTTCCTTCAGCAGGTTTCTTGTAAGCCTGAAGCGCCCCTGCGCAAGATATCTCAGGCCACCATGGATTAACTTTGACGATCCGGAACTTGTTCCTGATGCAAAATCTCCCATTTCGACAAGTATTACTGAAATTCCAGCCTGACTTAGTGTGTTGGCAACGCCCGCGCCTATAATTCCTCCTCCTATAACCAGTACATCAAATGCTTGACCACTGGATGACTGTAGTTCCTTTTCCCTGGTTTTTGCTGAAAACTCAATCATGTTCAGATCCTGACAGTACTGGATCAATGAGATTGTTCATTATTTTTGCCTTCATCGGGTTGTTCATTGGCATGAAAAGCGAACCAATTCCGTGGTGATGAGTAATTGCACCATTGCAAGAGGAAAATGTTTCTGAGATAGAATTCCTTATTGAAAGCAGATCTTCATATTCCTTTACATCAGTGATAAAGGTGAAATAAAGGGCAGGACCCAAACGGTACATATGAGAGGCATGACACATTATTACACCATGTATATTCTTGGACCTGGTCTCCCTTTGAAATGTTCCTATTGTTTCTTTATAGAGAGAATAGGCATCTTCCCACCTGCATGATGTCTCCATTGTATCCGGAACCAGCCCAAGACCCCACAATGCGTTACCTATCTCAGGCCTGCCGTACCTGTTTCGCTCCCACATGTGTGAAATGGCGGACCCAAGTTTTATCCCCGCCTTACCGTTTAATGATATTTTCTCATTACCCACCAATATCAGCAGTGATGAGCCAGGCAGTTTCATACCCCGAGTTTTTGCATAACTGAAAAGAATTCTTTTACCCCGGCTATCCTCTGTGCTCCGGAGAAGATATTCAGTCTCAGTTTCATCCGAAAGTCTGATCACTGCAGGATATTTGCTCTGATCTTCAAGAAAATCCAGTCCCTCTTTGAAACTGTGGAAGAGTCTTGATTCATAGTACCTGTTTTCTGGAATTTTAAAGGTTTTCAGAATAACTTCAGTTATAAGACCCGTCTTCCCTTCGGATCCTATTGCAATGGATTTTCCGTCAATGCCAGCTGATTCTCTTGGATAAACCCCATCACTTATTTCACCATCAGATCTTTCAATCCTCACCCCGATCAGAATGTCCTCGATGTCGCCATAAAAATTAGATTCCTGGCCAGACGACTTTGTCGAGACCCACCCACCAACAGTGGAATGGAACATGGATTCCGGAAAGTGCCCGCAAGTCCTGCCACTGCTATTCAGTTTGCTTTCGAGATCTATACCTCTGACTCCTGAACCGGCCTTCACATAATTTTTTCCTATTTCTATTTCATCCAGGTGCAGGGTGTCAATGCACACTATCCCGGTGAGATCCATGAAGAGAAAAGGTGCTGTTACTGAAGTTCCACCACCACTGACCGCGGCCTTTATTTTATTTTTTTTCAGAAGTGGCATTAAATCTTGGACATTGGTGGAATCTGGATACAGGACAGCAGCAAAAGGTTTCAATTTACCACCGTTTAACAGAGAGAGTATTTCCGGGCTGGATCTTCCAAATGAATGCAGATATCGATCCGAAAATGCATAGGATATTTCATATCCCGAGAAATTCTCTTTCAATATCCTTAATATTTCGTTGTCAGGTTCTATTTCCTCCCTGTCCACGAGACAGGATCTTATTTCTTCAGAGGAATCAATTTTGAATTTTTCATTTATCATCTCTCGGATTCCGGTTGGAAGCTGGAAATCTCGAACCTCATCCCTTTTGAGCAGATCGATCTTGGTGGTACTCGGCCTGCGTGCATCTGTTTCATTTGCCACTTCAATCCTGATCCTCTGGCAAAAGGAGACCATAGGCCACATTATCTAAATCGCTTTTGCTCCCGTTTATAAAAACATGCCTTGTCTGCGTTGTCTCGAGTATACCTTCAAGTCCCAGCTCTCGACCGACTCCACTTTCTTTGAATCCCCCTCTGGGAGCTGCTGCGGAAAGAAGATGGTACTGATTGATCCAGACTGTTCCTGCTTTTATGCCTGATGCGACCCTCTTTGCTTTCCTGATATCGTTAGACCAGACTGATGCGGCGAGACCGTATCTTGTGTTGTTGGCTTTTAAAATTGCCTCATCTTCATTCCTGAAAGTATCAACTGATAGTACTGGACCAAATATCTCCTCATCAATTGTGGATGCTTTTCCCTGTGCGGTCTGCAGCATGGTAGGTGGATAATATATACCTCCGCCCGGGGAGTTCACAATGTCCTTAACAGCGAGCAACTGGCTGCCTGCATCGGTTGATTCCTGGACCATCTCCGCAATCTTCTGTTTCTGTTCTAACGTTGTTATTGCGCTTATATCTGTCGTGAATTCCGCAGGATCACCGTCTCGCAGGGAGAGCATCTTCTCTTTCAGTTTACCGACAAAGGATTCACTGATCCCTGAATCGACTATCAGACGGCTGCCTGACTCGCAAAGCTGACCGGAATTAAGAAATATTGAAAAAATAACGCCCTTAGCAGCACTTTCAAGATCAGCGTCTGCAAAAACTATGTTCGGCGACTTTCCACCCAGTTCAAGCGAGATCTTTTTAATACTGTTCGAGGAGTCCCGGATAATTTCCTTACCAGTTTCCGTTGAGCCTGTGAAACTTATCATACCAACTTTCTCACTTTTGGTCAGAACTTTTCCAATGTCAGATCCCTTTCCTGGAATTATGTTTATAACGCCTTTCGGAAAACCCGCGCGTGAAATATCCTCTGCCATCTCAAGTGCCGATGCCGGCGTATATCTTGATGTCTTGAGAACAACAGTGTTTCCGGCGAGTACCGCAGGGGCGATTTTCCAAACTGCCATCAAAAGTGGGACATTCCACGGTGCAATTGCAGCCACCACACCCATTGGTACATGCTGAATAGTGCCGCTGGAATCTGGATATTCGGGGTGTTTTATCCTTCTTGATGTATGAAATTCTTTCTCAAGCGCGAAGTATTTGACATGTTCAATTGCAAGTGGAACATCCATGAATGTTGTCTGCCTGACTGTCTTTCCGGTGTTCTGCATTTCAACGGATACGTATTCTTCAGATCTTGACTGCATCAGATCTGATAACCTGAGTAAGAGCTGCTTTCTCTTTTGTAGTCTTACAAAAGACCATTTATCATAGGCTTCATAAGCTGAATCAATAGCATATCTTGCACTCTCCTGATCGGCGTATGAAACGGATGCGAAAGGTTGCCCGTCATTGGGTCTGTTGAGTTTGACATAATTATCTCCGCTGACAAATTCGCCGTTGATAAAGCTGCTGTACCTTTTCATATTCCCCTCACTTTGAGCATAATACTTCTTATTGAATCGGAATCAGATTCCCTTGCATTTGTCAGTGAACCTGTTGATTCCATTGAAAGTTTAACAAGCGTTTCCATCTTGCTTTCATAGGCTGATGCATCGATGCCGCATTCTCCTATGGTCAGGGGCTGGCCTATCTCTTCAAAGAAATATCTGATCGTGCCATAAAGATCCTTTTTCCTTGCATCCGCAGGAAATACATTCCTGATCTCCCTGTAAAGATCCGGAACTGCAGCACTGTTGTATTTTATGATTTCGGGAATATATAAACCAACAGCATATCCATGGGCAATTCTGAAACATGAACCGAGTGCATGACCCATGGCGTGGGCAAGACCTATCTGAGAATTTGAGAAAGCCGAGCCTGCCATTGAGGCGCCGATGTGAACATTGTTCCTGAATTCAATGTTTAAAGGATCTTTTATTACCGATCTGATCGAACCTGTTATCAACTGCAATGCCTTGATGGCCATTGCATCAGAATATGGATTCCTCCACTGCGATGTATATGCCTCTATTGCATGTACGATTGCATCAACAGCGGTGGACACTGTCTGCTTGAGGGGCAGTGATCTTACAAATACTGGATCCAGTATTGCAGTTTCAGGTAGAATTTCAGTGGATGCAAGTTCCATCTTTCTCTTTGTCAAGCCATCACTTTCAGAAACAACTGCTGCCCATGAACATTCCGATCCAGTACCGCTTGTTGTGGGTATTGCGATTATCGATACCTTTTCCCTTATCCCGAGATGCTCAAGTGGAGTGAGATCGTATATCTGTCTTGCAGGGTTTGCATATGTAAATGCAATTACCTTTGCCGAATCCATAACAGATCCTCCCCCGAGGGCTATTATGCAGTCCGGAGCAAATTCCCTTATCCTTTCTATCGATTTTGTCATTTCATCAAATGCTGGCTCCTCTCCTATATCTGAAAATAACATTGAGCTTGAAGCATCGGGGAGATTATTCATAACAAGGTCCGGGAAATCGGTCCTGGCGATATTCCTGTCTGTTACTATGAGAAATCTCCTGTGTCTGGTAGATTCAAGATATGATAAGGAATCTTCGCCATAGACTATCTCAGGTATTCTAAAAAACCACAATTTAATCACTTGAATTCCGTTTCAACCTGGTTAGCAGTGTTTACAAGCTCCTTCGCAGCCCTTGTATATCGCATTATCTTCATCATTGGTCCCTTTAGCTTGAACTTTCCGGTCAGAACGCCCTGAATCGGGTCTATTTCTCTTTTAATAAGACGGATCCAGTTCCTGTAGGGTCCGATATAGGAAAAGGCTGCCTGCATTCCCTCGCTTTTATCAAGGAACTTCCCACCCCTGCATTTTCCGTGGTATAGATCCAGATAGATTGACGCGACCGGTTTTTTAGAAGAATCATCCTCAATTATGAAAAGAAAATCTCCTTCCCAGTCTGATGCAGCATCAGCGTATTTTTCATTGGTGTTGATTTTTGCAACATATTCCTTCACCCATTCATCACTCGGAAAAATCGGCATAACAATAGAACGCTAAAACATTATTTAAGAGTTTATGCTGATATTTTTCTTACCTGCGAAGTCTGGGACATCATTATTTTAAGAGACTTGGGAACCGCATTGATTGTGCACGGAGTGGAACCGAAGACCTCTCCATCGCCCTCAATGGGGGCAATGTCCCCTTTTATCCTGAAAAAAGGAGATGATTGATTTGTAACTTCTTTTAGATCCAGATAGGATCCATCCCCAAGCTTACTGAATTTTCTCATCATATTGAGACGCGAGATCTTCCTTATTAAATGAAGATCCAATAAACTATCCGCTGGATCGGAGAATTTTGACGCCAGCATACCTGAGCCGAAGTACCTGCAGTTTGCGATGATCACTTCACCTGTCGAAGCATCGAGATTTCCCCCATCAAATTCTATTTCCAGATCGTAGTTTTTGAGCCCAAATAATTCGTGGATAACAGCGGATATGAAGGGGTTTATTAGTGTTTTTCTTTTCAGATTCACCCTACGCATAACATCAGCGCCGAAACCTATCTCAATTATATTCCCAAAGTATCTCCTACCCTCACCGCACTCGAGAAGCATTGCATCTATACTGCCGGTTTCGTCGTGCAGGATTCCATTAACTATCTCCTGTATACTGAGAGTGCCTGTTGTTCGTGCCAGATCAGAACCGGTGCCGCCGCCTGCGGGTATAATTGTTATATCTCTGTTGACAGTTGATTGTATAACCTCATTGATTGTTCCGTCTCCTCCAATTACGATAATGTAAGATCCATCATCAATTCCTGCAGCAAATTCAGTTGCTTCCCCCTGTCTCTTTGTTATAATGGAAACAGGAGAAAATTGGTCACATGCTTTCATTATGGAATCAAGTCTCTCCTTACTGAATTCACCCGCATTTGGGTTTGCAATCACATATACTCTCTTATTTCCTTTCATGTTTGACAGACCTTTTACGTATCCCTGGAAGAAAATATGCAATGAGAACCGAGGCAATAAGGAGGATCCAGATCATAGTATCACTCAGGTAAAATACGGTGAAAGGATGATCATGCAAAACGTAGAGATCTGAAGAATACGATGATATTGTGAGATTGCTGGATCCATATTCTGCATAAGGCAGATCAGATAACGGATATTCCAGTGGAATTGGAAATAGATAAGAGAGATTGAAATACTTTGACGAATTGAACGGAAAAACATAATTTCCCGGCACGGGCAAACCATACGCGCTCAGACTTATTGGCTGCCGGATCAAAATGCCATTTTTATAAGTCTGCGAGAAATCAAACATGTCAACGGGTATTCCTGAAAGCGAGACAAACCTGTTAAGGGCTGGCATATTCCAGTTATAGTCAATGAATGCAAGTACCGAGGACTGATCCAGAATAGTACTGGAAACATAGTTCTCTTTTGCATATGGTGATATCGCGATGAAAGGAATTCTCAGTCCCAGCTGGATTCCATCCACGACAGGGGGCGCAACCTGATCGTAATAACCACCGCCCTCGTCGTAAGTTATGAATATTGCTGTGCTGTTCCAGTATCTGCTTTTCATCACAGCATTTACAAGATACATAATCCACATTTCACCGAACAGAACATTGTTAGGTGGGCCCTGTGAATATAGATCAGAGGCGCCACCGCCCACAGGCATCACCCAGGAAACGTTCGGAAGATTTCCAGTCCCCAGATCACTGATGAATGACGACCAGTCCTGTATATTTGATGAATGCTCATTGATGCCAGAGACAAAGTTGACAGGTGCATACCCGTCAGAAACATTCTGAACGAAATAACCCCAGCTTAAATTATAACTGTCAAGCTCGGACATTATAGTCTCATCATACGGAATACATGGCGGTGGCCCATAGTCGTTCATTACAGGAGAGTATCCAGCAAGACTGTAAAGCCTGTTGGGAGTTGTTTCGGTAAGCATGCTGAAGTCCATGTCGTCAATCGCGAACTCCATTGCAAGATCCCATTCTGGCGCC
>JAKAUD010000086.1 GCA_021827885.1 Thermoplasmata archaeon
TAGTATTCGCTTAAAACTTTAATCAAATCCCGACCGGTCCATTTTACGAACTTCATTTGTATCGAATTTGCCGCATATTTTTGGATTTCTTCTATTGTTTGTCTTTGGATTCTAACCGGAGAGTATCGTCATAGTACTCCCGTTCTCTCCTGATCAGACCATTTTCAAATTCTAAAACATCAACTTATCTTCTTGAGAGTGGTTCAAGGTCTGGAATTACAACTCCTCTTTCTGGGTCTGAAACCATGTTCAAAACCTTGAACTTTTCTGGTACGTCCCTATAAGCTCTGATCATCGTCTTAGCATAATCCTCTTTTCCAATCACAACTTTTCGCCTGCGGAGACCGTAAGAAATCCACTCCACATCTTGTGAGAGAAACATCTCGTATAGTTTCCAGTTTCGATTGTTCTCTGCATTGAAGAATTTTATGAGTTTCTCTTCAAGTTCATTCTTTCTGAGTCATCTTTACATCCTTGACCAATCATTGATGCTTGCGTCCGAGTTCCTTAAGAAAGTCTCTGGCATTTCTCACCTTTCCGTCCTCGATGTCCAGATCGCTCTCACTGATTTGGATCATTACGTGTTTATTCAGAAGTGTTTCCAGAGTGGCAATCAAACTCTGAATAAAAGTACCAGCGGAGCAATGAACTGACTTACGAATCATAAACGTTCCTCCTATGGCCTATTCTTAACACCAGAATTATCAGTTTTTCCTTGTCAAGGTCCAAGATCACTCTGTAGTTTCCCACCCTAAGCCTGTATCCTTCGTCGCCAACGAGTTTCTTGACATAAGCATCGGGTCTTATTCTTATCCTCTCAAGTGTTGAGATTATTCTCTGTTCGATTTCCCTATCAAGTTTTCTCAATTGTTTGAGAGCAAGATCAGAAAATATTACTTGATAGGTCAAAAGCCCAGTTCCTTCTTTACCTCTTCCAAGGTATGGTACTTTCCTTCTTTGATCTCCTGGCGAGCCTGAACCAGTTCTTTCTTTGCTTCTTCGTCCAGTTCATGGGAATCTTCCATAAGATCCCAGATAACCTCTTCGTAGGTCTCTTTGCTATATAACTTACGTTTTGACAGTTCCTTCTGTAACTTCTCACTCACTTGTATCGTCGTTGGCATTGTGAATCACTATATTATACTATAATTCACCACAGTATTTATTGCTTACGCCCTAAGCTATGGCGGACATAAACCGTTAGATCGTACTGGAACTTCCCCTATACAATTTTGCCTTTTCCATTACCTCAGGTGTATAAACAGTATCTGAAAGTGAAACATTTCATTATCGAAGACGTAGGAACCGCTAAACAACAAGGTATCAATTTTCTTGATACTGCTGAAGCATACGGAAATGGAAATAGCGAAAGGGTGTTGGGTAAAGCTTTGAAGAAATATGGAAGAGAAAATTTTATCATTGCAACAAAAGTGGCGGGAGCCCATCTTCGATATGATGAACTCCGGAGAGCGGCTGAAGCAAGTATAAAACGTCTTGGTACTGAGTATATTGATCTACTATGAAAGAAGTTTTTTGATCGTACTCCATAACGTGTTGAGTACGGGTCCGGGAAAGGCCACCGAACTGATCTTTGAGTTTCGAACTCGCTCTACAGGTTGGTGGCTTGCGGACCGACACCATGCCCTCTAACGAGGACGAATAGTAGAGTGTTTACCGGCCACACATTTCCCGGAATTACCAGAGGTGGTAACATGAGATATATAGGGATAGATGCACATAAACTTAGTGAATATATCTGCGTGACAGATAATGATGGAAAGATTGTAGAAGAATATAAGATAGATAATACGGAGGAGAACTGGGCAGACTTCATGAAGAAGTATACCATAGATACAGAAATTGCAGTGGAAACGTCAACAGCCGGGAAATACGTAGCCCATCTGTTAAGAGATCATGGATTGCATGTGCACCTTGCAAATTCAAAGGAGTTAAAACTCATATGGAAGTCAAAGAAGAAGACTGATAAAAATGATGCCAGGATTCTGGCAAGATTACTCCGCACAGGTGATCTGCCGGAATCTTACCTTCCAACAAAAGAGATAGATGATATGAGGACAATGATAAGATACAGAAGATCACTGGGTGAAGACATAACTGCCATAAAGAACAGGGTTCATGCAGTTCTAACACGCAATGGAATATCAATATCCTCATCAGATATCTTCGGCAGGCGATCCCTTCAGGTGATACTCGACTCTTCCAGGAATATGTCAGGTGCTGATAAGATTGTTCTTGCAGATCTCATATCACAATACAACGATATCAATGCACGTGTAAAGAGGATACAAAATCAGCTTGCATTAATGGGAAAGGGAATTGAGGGTATTAAGATATTAATGACAGTACCGGGTATTGACTATTACACCGCTCTCGGCATATATTCTGAAATAGGAGATATAACAAGATTTCCCGATGCTGAACACCTCTCATCATATACCGGTCCTGTTCCAGGGGTTGATCAGAGTGGAAACAGAGCAGTATACGGTCATATAACAAAATCAGGACCATCTGTATTGAGATTTTTCCTTGTGAATTCAGTGCATTCTCTGATCAAGCTGTCTCCAACATTCAAAAAAATATACAGAAAGCTGAAGAAAAGGATCGGAAAGAACAGGGCTATTATAGCAACAGCAAGGAAACTGGCAGTGATAATATTCAATATGCTTTCAAAGAATCAGCATTTCGTGGATGATTACATGTTTCAAACACTATATGAAAGGAAGTTGAAGAACATGGAATCAAGTTCTAAAATGGCTCAGGAATTTCAACAGAAGGACATGGAAAAAATAATAGGGGAAGTTAACATACAATCACAGTCAATAAAACTTCTTTCATGACACCTGTACCAGATTCACTGGCCAGATCCATGGGAACAGATTCCTTTTTCTCAGACATTTAAGGCCATGAAAGAACTTTACGAAAAGGGAAAGATTAAGGCTATTGGTGTGAGCAACTTTTCAGTCAGGGATCTCGAAGAAGCTATGAACATACTTGGAGATGTTCCAATCGTATCCAATCAGGTAAGGTATAACCTGATCCAGAGAAATATTGAGGAGGAGGTTTTGCCATTTTGTAGAAAGAACAAGATAACTATTATTGCCTGGAGCCCGCTGGCACAGGGAGTACTTTCCGGAAAATATAATAAAGAAAACGCTCAAAAGGAGACATTCGAGAAGGAAATGAATTATTTACGCCAAAGAACCTGGACTCGCTAAGGGACACATACTTGCGGTTTTAAAAGGGCTGTCTAAAAAATATTCCAAGACTTCAGCACAGATTGCCCTTAACTGGTTGATCTCAAAGAAAGATGTAATTCCAATCCCTGGCGCAAAAAATAGTAAACAGGCACCGGAAAACGCTGAATCTGCTTCATTCAAGCTTGAAAATAAGGACATATCCGAACTTGATTCTGTCTATGCCTCAACCAAAATAGATTACCTTCCTGATTGAAATTTATAAAATATTTAAATTGATCACTGTGTTTTAATTTCAAATATAGGTAATCAACCATTTCTTTTTTGTTTCGAGACCTCTATGAAACAAATTTTTTTATTTTTTGCCCCATATCTTTGATTTTACCTTTAAAATTCACATGAAACTTAAATTGAATGACGTAATGTGTGCTAATTAACAGAATAATTAGCGTTCACTATGAATAACCCAATAAATTTAAGGAGGAGGATAAGTAATGTAATAGCCGTCCTTTATCCTCTATATTTCGGCTCGAAGTATCTGAAGGGAAAGAGATGGGTCTTATATTCAGTGATTTTAATATCAATCATCACCTCTGCTACCAGACTTCTGATACCGGTACTTATTGGTGATGCAGTATCATCCATTCAATCATTGAATTTCACCACCCTTGAATATTTTGCAATATTAATCCTGATAGTTTCCGCTATTTCAGGTTTTTTCCAGTTCTTCGTTAATTATGGTTCGCAATACATCAGCCAGCTTTATGCGTATGGAATGAGGAGGAACATTTTTGACCATCTGATGAAGAAAAAGTTTCTGTTTTTTGAAACGCAGACCTCCGGTGATCTTTTATCAAGATCCACAATGGATGTTGATGCAACTCGAAACTTCATCATGAATACCACAAATCAGCTTTTACCAACACTCTTCATGATCCTTTTCAGCGTAGTATTCCTGTTTATCCTTAACCCTATTTTTTCCATAATTTTCATCGTTACAGTTCCTGTATTAATATTGACCGGCGTGGTATTTCAGAGAAAACAAAGATTGCACTGGAGAAAAATAAGAACATATTATGGAAACATGAATGAAGAGCTTCAGGAGAATATTGTGGGAAACAGAGTTGTAAGAGGTTTTTCCATTGAAGATGAAGAGATAAAAAAATTCAATAACACCACAACATCTTATTTTGATGAATATATGGATGTGGCCCGCCTCAGGGGCTTTTATAATAACCTTATGCCATTAACCATAAGCATTGCTGCGACTGCAATATTGCTATATGGTGGATATACCTCAATTATTAATGCATCACAGGTCGGGAACCTTGTTGCTGCAGTGAATATATTCAGTATAATGACCTTTCCAATTAGTTTCCTTGGAAGATTAATAGTATTTTCGGAAAACGCCAGAGCGGGCATCCAGAGAATTAATGTCGTTTTATCCGATGAAATGCAGGAGGATATCCAGGGTCCAAATAGAACAAAACACAGTGGGGACCTGGAAATAAAAAATGTCTCTTTTCAGAGAGGTAAGCGGTACATATTCAAAGGAGTTAACCTGAAAATCCCTCAGGGAGAAATAGTTGGAATTACAGGAAAAACAGCATCCGGAAAAAGTTCTTTTGTAAATCTCATTCCCAGATTTTATGAACCAACCTCTGGAATAATTTCCATTGGAGGGCAAGATATTTCACAGATTCCTCTTTCCGAACTTAGAAGGACCGTGGCGCTGGTGCCACAGGAGATAACTCTCCTTTCAGGAACAATAATGGATAACATCACTCTAAGCGATACCACCTTAAGCATGGATGCCGTTGTGAAAGCTGCCAAGATTGCAGACATAGAAGATTTCATAGATTCATTACCAGAAAAATACAATACAAGGGTGGGAGAGAGAGGTATTACCTTGTCAGGAGGACAAAGGCAAAGAGTTGCTATTGCCAGAGCCATAGTGGCTGAACCCAAAATTTTAATTCTGGATGATGCAACTTCCAGTGTTGATCCTGAAACTGAACTTGAGATCTTAAAAAGAGTCAGGGCAGAAATGTCAGGAACTACCGTTCTTATTGTAACACACAGGGATTCTGCTATAAAATTCGCTGATCGGGTTCTTCTATTACAGAATGGATCTGTGGAAGAGATATTTGACATTACCAGCGATTTAAAGGGAATTACCGATGGTTATACTTTCGATGGTGGAGGTGATAGCAATGCCGCGTAGTTACGAGGAGGAGGAAGAAGACGTATTAAAAAGCGAAAAAGGGGCAAGGGTGTTCCGACGTCTGGTTAAGCAAATCCTCTCTCATCGCAGAGATAGCGCCTATTTGATCACAGCGGTAGTCATCACTGCGCTTGCCGGTACTCTTTACCCACTGGCCCTCGGTCTGGCAATAAATGGTGTGATCAATAGAAATTTCACAGATCTATACATATTTGGAACTGCGTTTCTGGGATTCTATATCATTCAGTTCTTCTCAAATAGAATAAGAACCATAAGTTCGACTGGCGTAGCACAAAAGACAATTAAAGAATTGAGAGATCAGGCTTTCGAAAATATTCAGAGAGTGCCGGTCTCGTTTTTCGGGAAAGTTAAGACCGGGTATCTCATAAGCAGGATAACCAATGATGCAGAAACCTTGAGTGAATTCCTGACATTCCAGATACCACAGGTTGTCTCAGGAATTTCAACTGTTATCGTTTCCATCTCCATAATGTTCTATCTTGATTTTAATCTCACACTCTACGCGCTCATCGTTATTCCCCTGTTATCTGGATTCACCATCTCAATTCAGAGGAGGGTCAGGAGAAATTATCTAAGAACAAGGAGAACCATAGCTGCAATAACAGGGAATCTTGCGGAAAATATCAGTGGGATCAGGGCAATAAAGTCATTCAACGTTGAAGATCGTATGGCTACCAGATTTGATGGCCTTAACAATGATAACTTTGAAGCTAATCTCAAAGCGGCAAGATTATCATCTATGTATGGTGCTATTATTCGAGTGATTGAGGCCACTGGCATCGCGATTGTCCTGATTGCAGGAGCCCAACAACTGTTGACTAGTGCAATTTCAGTGGGTATTCTGGTGAGTTTCGTTGTGTATGTTCAGGAATTCTTTGATCCGGTAACGCAGCTTTCACAACTGTACAATTCCTATCAGTCTTCCATGGTTGGAATAACAAGGATTTATGGAATCATTGACAGTACTCCTGATGAAGGCACAAAGACTGGAAATAAGAAAGTGAAAACGTTTTCCGACTCAATAAAATTCAATAATGTCTCGTTCTACTATGGAGATTCGCCTGCACTAAAAAACATAAATCTTGAAATAAAGAGGGGAGAAAAGATAGGGATAGTGGGGCATACTGGCGCAGGAAAAACAACATTTTCAAACCTCCTGCTAAAATTCTACAATCCTTCCTCTGGAAATATCTACATTGATGGTGTTGATCTAAAAACTATTGATACAAGCACATACAGACACCTAATTGCGCCGGTTTTACAGGAACCATTCATGTTTCGTGGTTCCATTATAGATAATATAAAGACATTCTTTCCAGAAGCTACTGACCAGATGATAATAGATAAGGCAAAGCAGTTTGGCTTATATCCTCTATTTGAAAATCTTGAAGCGGGATTGAACAGTGAAATAGGAGAGATGGGGAGAAACCTGTCGGAAGGTCAGAGGCAGGCCATTTCAATCTTAAGAGCATTTATCAGAGACCCTGAAATTCTAATTATGGATGAGCCAACTTCACAGATAGATCCATATTCTGAAAAACTGATTATTTCCTCATTAAAATCATTTCTTACTGGAAAAACCCTTATTTTGATCACTCATAGATTTTCAATGATTTCTCTTGTTGACAGAGTCGTTTCGTTTGAAAACGGGGAGAAGGTTGAGGAGGGAACATTCACGGAATTACTAAATTCGGATGGCGTATTCAAAAAAATGTATAATATTCAATATAATACCACTTGATAGCTTTCCATAAACTAAAACTTATCTTCCGACCAAGATCGAGATTTCATAATTTTCCTCATCTTACGTCAGTATGGTCATTTAGGTCAGATCCCAGATCAACAAATCTTTTGGTGCCGTTTAGTTTGATTTAAATCACTTCTAAATTCTTAATTTACTGTTCTCTTAATCCACATTATCAAAACAGGTTTTTTACGACAAGAATATGGTATGATGCAATGGGAAAAGGGATTAAACATAACTTCATACTTTATTCCGGTTTCAGGCTGTACTGTAACTGGATATACCTATCGCACACCATTTGATCCTACCGGGAGCAATGTTATTGAAATAATCACAGTTAGTGTGGGAACTTGCCTTGGATATGAGTTTGGAAAAAAAACAT
>JAKAUD010000241.1 GCA_021827885.1 Thermoplasmata archaeon
CTGCTATCCTGACATCAGGATCTCCCCTGTAGTATTCCCTTGGTGGTAAATAGTTGAGGGAAGAATGCCTTCTTTCATTGTTATACCATTGCACTATGCGATCTATTGATATCCCTTTAATTCGTGGGCTTTCTGCTCAGATGATCGTAATACCATGATCTCACAATTCCCCGCACCGAAAGAGTCCTTGAAAGTGCGAATCCTGACTGTCTTATTGCCTTGTCAACGGTAAGTTTCACCTCAAAGAACATAGATCTCATGTCTTTCCCCTGAAGTTTCCAATATTTTTTTTTAGCTGAAGATTCTCTGTTACTATCTCTGTAATAGTTTCCTTGAGCCGTTCCAGTTTCTTTTCCTGTTCCTCAATAACCTTCCGGTTCGAGGTGTTTTTTCTTCCACGGTCATCAAACACATTCACGCTACTCTTCATGAGTTTCTTTTTCCTCTCATAGAATCTCGATGACTGGATTCCATACTTCTTGCAGAGTTCTGATATCTGTATGCTTCCGCTCAATCCTTCAATAACTATTTTCAGTTTTTCTTCAGATTTATACGTCCTTCTATTTTCATTCAACTTCTGAACTTGACTTTCGATGAGAGGTCAATGGGCAATCTCATGCAGAAGTGCTTTCACACGGATTGAAATGTTAATTCTTCAAAAATTATGTTGGTACGGAATTTAATACTTTTCTGGGATATGGTATCTTCATCTTATAAAGAATATTCCCGGCTTTTTCCGATTCCGACCTGAGGATTATTATGCCGTCTGGAGTCCTGACGGGCATTGCATTCTTCTGGTAACTCATATTCTGACTCCTACAGAACTCCGGAAGTTTATGATTACCCAGAGATTTTATATTCATCCCTGGCGATACCGACGTAATAATGAACGTGCGAAATGCAACGCCTGAAGATGAACGGGATATCGCTACCCTGATATCACAATTCAGGGTTGAACTCAAAAAGCTAAAGGATGTGCAAACTGAACCCGATATTAAGAAGGCAAGAGAAGAATTCAGGGGATATATTGCAGCAAAATACCCAATATTTGTTGCAGAGGATGATAATGGTAGTCTGGGCGCATACCTCGTATGCAGGATAATTGATAACGTAGTTTGGGTAGAATCCATTTTTGTTTCAGAAAAGGAAAGAAGGAAAGGCATAGCCGCACAGCTGTTTCATCGGGCTGAAAAATTGGCGCTGGATTTGGGAAATGAAACACTTTATTTGTGGATTCATCCCAATAACGATAAAATGGTTGCGTTTCTCTCAAAACTGGATTATGATGTGTTGAATCTTATTGAAATAAGGAAAAAACTGACCAACGAGAAGATATCGAGTAAACTCAAAGTTGGTTCTCATGACTATTATTATTGATTTTTCATTTACATCAAGGGACGAGTGACATCGTTCTCATTTGGGGATGGGAATTAACTGAACTATTCCCTCGTCGCACTTTCCTTATCAATGTCCAATTTCTTATCAACTTCACATCCTCTTCTCAATACAGAATAGAGAATTTTGCGATAATTACATGAATCCAATAATTGAAAAATCATAAGATCATCTTCTCCTCCTGATCTTAGTTAATTTCCAGGTTATAATCTTTTGATGGGTTGAATCGTACAGTATAATATACAAAAAGTATTAAAAACTGTATAATATACTTTACAGATTGGTGACTGTTGAGGATTTCAAGTACGTGATTGCACTATGGAAGAACTTCCAGATACCAGATCTTGTTGAACGTGACGTCAAGATAGATTTAGATGTAAACAAAATAATAACAATAGCAGGGGTTAGGCGCTCTGGCAAGACACACGTAATGTTTCAATGCATGAATTCACTATTGAGGAAAGGTGTTGAAAGGGATAACATATTTTATGTTGATTTCGAAAATGAGAGACTTGTTGGAATAAAAGCCACAGATCTTGATAACCTCCTTATTGCACATAACGAACTGTTCAACCCAAACAGTATGGTCTACATTTTCCTTGACGAAATCCAGGTCGTAGAAAACTGGGAGAAGTGGGTTAGAAAGATATATGATACAGGTGCATACCGTCTCATAATAACCAGGTCATCCTCTGAATTGCTGAGCGATGAAATTGCAACCTCATTAGCAGGAAGAAACCTCACGTATGTTATCTACCCCTTTTCATTTGAAGAATACATTAGGGCCAGAAATATCGAGGTTGGGAAGTTGACAAAATATTCTATTGATAGGAGTACTATTCTTAAGGCTCTTAACGAATTTTTAGAGTTTGGTTCTTTCCCGGAAGTGGCCTTAACTAATGATGAATCCAGGAAACTTGAACTTCTTTCGTCCTACTTTGATGCAATTTTTTTCAAAGACATTGTTCGAAGATACAAAATTAGAGAAGTAGGGGAACTTAGAGTATTTCTCAGGATTATTTCAAGCAACTATGCCGTATATTTCAGTTCAGTCAAGGCCTTCAATTATTTCCAAAGCGTGGGAATCAAAATAAGCAGGGTAACAATTTTGAAGTTCCTGGAATATGCGCAATCTGTCTTTCTGGTTAGTTTACTCGATCAATACGAAAAAAGTGTAAGAAAACGTATATCCAAGCAAACGAAGACCTATGTGATAGATGTTGGTGTTTCCCGTCTCTTCTCTGACATAGACAAAGGAAGATCTTTGGAGAATGCAGTTTTCCTCGAATTGCTAAGGAGAAAGGGAACTTTGGGCAGTCTTGACTATCTCAGACTTGAATCTGGAAAAGAAATAGATTTTATTGTTAGGGGAAAGACAATAGAACTTCTACAGGCCTGTTATGACATATCCGCCCAAGGCACCAAATCACGCGAGATCAATGGACTTGTAGAAGCTGCCACAAAGCTTGGGTTGAAAAATGGAACGGTAATTACGTACGATTACGAAAATAAGGAAATAGTTGATGGAATATCTATAGAATATATCCCATTCTGGATCTGGGCATTACCTAATATGCATTAGTGGGTCCGACCAACAGAACCGGCAAAGTATTACTTCCTCAAAAAAAATTTGAGCAAATGACAACCAGTTCACTGTCGCTGATAACCTAATAAGATATCAGTATTTACAGGAAGTTATCAGTGATACATCAATGAACTATCACTAAATACCGATACAACGATGAGTATGGAATTAGAGCTAGTTTGTCGATAGATACTTGAAGAACCTAGAATTCCATTAGGTTTGCAATTCATTCCCTCTTTAAGGGCCTGAACTTCATCGTCCAGAGGTTTGCAAAAATCAATTCGAAACCTCACGAATACATTATTGATATAAATCAGACTGAAGCATCTGTTTGGATCCGTAGGATTGTACTCCTCTCTAAAAGCAAGGAACTCTTGTCAAATTTCCAGCGGAACTTTTTCGATATTATCTTCTCCTTTTGCGATAAATGTGGATCTCGAAGCCTTGTGGTATGTAATGAGAGCGTATATGGAAGCCAGGAAAATAAGAAAAGAAGCCATTGCACCATAGATTATAATCCGGATTCTATCCTTTCTCACATTATTCATCGCAGCAGAAAGAAAGATAAAAGAACCACCGCTCCCCATTATTGAACTCAGTAACGCGATCGGCCTCCTTAGATCTGAAAACAACACAAATTCCAGTGACGTGAATGAAGGGATCGCGCCAAATGTCACGTGATGGAATATGGTGTGAACATAGAAGAATGCCCTTATGAAAATAGCAATTGTGAACAGTATAGGCATTGCAAACGTCATGATCATTTCAGCCCTGTAGAAATTGCCAGCCTTTTTTGCAGTCCCATTTCTAAAATTCAAGAAGAAAGATCTCCAGGAATTTCTAGTCCATCTCACAAGTTGTTTTGAAAATGTCTTTACCGTTCTCTTAGGGGAAACCATCACCATGACATCAAAATCCTTTATGGCCAGGTATCCCTTTCTAATCACGATTGATGTCAACTCGGAATCATCGCCACCGCCTTCATACGGAATCCCGCCATTTATCCTCAACCCACGAAATTCTGGAGATAGAATGTGGCTCTTGATAAGCTCTGTTCTATACATTGCGCATGCCCCATCAAGAAGAGACACGCTCCCTCTGAGGCTCATAGCCCTCATTAATGTCTCCTTTGATCTCTCAAGAAATTCAGAGGCATAGGATATCTTGTTTGATTTTTCAAGCTTGATTCCTATGTTTGCTCCCACGCCGCCTACATTCTCCTGAAAATTTGCAAGAAGTTTCCTGACAGAACCTTCCTGGAGATATGCATCAGCATCAATGAGGAGTGTGAATTTTGTTGAAACACGTGATATTCCGTTGGCAATTGATTCTCTCTTTCCCATCCTTACGCCATTCTTTATGACAACTACCCCCGGAACCATTGATGCCCTGTCATAATTATCACTGCTTCCATCTACTACAAGATAGACTGTCTTAACCTGATTCTGAAGAACAGCCAAATTAATTAGAACAGAATCGGGATCTTCCGAATATACAGGCATTATCGCGGTGACCTCGTCCTCATCAAATTCCCCACTTGACTTATCCTTAATTTTATATCTGTAAGCGTAAGCCGCATTTACGATATAAAAAAGCATAGATGCAACAGAAATAAGGAGAAGTATGGTTATAATTGTTAGGAGTCCGATATCCATTCTCTGTTTACAATCGTGACCAAGCCCTTAAATTTATGGAACAACCTTTTAGTACATTCCAACGAAAAAGATGATTTCCTGAAGTGATCTTCGCAGGTTAGAGAAAATTATCGTGATGAATGCGATAAAATCTAATAAACAGCCAAAAGAAATTAATTCTGTTTTGCCTCTTTGCTATTAGTGTAGCCTAGCCTTTCAGCGTTCCTCATGGAGATTTTATAACCTATGATCCCGACACAGACTACTGATATAATTACAAGGAAGAATCCGATTCCGAGGGCATGTAGATTATGAACTTTTACCGGTGTTATGAAATTGTAATTGAGAATTTCCGGGAAGATCAGTATGGCTATTCCGGAGAGGACAAATGCCAATCCGCCATAAGTAAGGACAAGCCGGCTGATATTTTTTCCAACATAGGCAATTCCTTCCTTGCTTAGCTGCTTGTTGCCGGAGAGATATTTCCCAAAACCCGCACCAAAAAGGATCTGCATTGTCATTGTTCCCAGCCCAAACAGGAGTCCAGGAATGAATCCAAGATAGATTGATGGCATAGATGGTGCCAGGACCGTATATATTATCAATGCAAAGGCACCAAATCCAAAGCCGGCTATAAGGCCATGGACAAAAGCCAATTTCAATGGAATTGGCTTGATATTATCATGAAGAATGGGATTGGTTTTATGGCTGAGCTCTTCCTCTTCCTGTCCATGAGATTTGTGCATTCCCGTGATTCTGCCAAGATATTTTTCTATAATATGAATGTGGAATATCTTCCCCTTTCTAGCTAGGTATATACCCACAGCAGCCATTGCGATTCCGACCAAGATATAAGTTATGCCAAACACCATGGCAGTCATGAATATTCCCGCCAGTGCAAGGAATGACAGTTCTGAAAGAAATGCCCTCTGAATCGTGAATCCTGATGAAAAAATAAGTCCCGTTTTCATTCCTCCCTTTGTGCTGTAAGAACCAACCGAATAGGAGAATGTTATTGGCCATGTGTGCTCATCCGGCGTTATGCCGTGAACTATGCCAAGGATATACGAGATAAGAACGATTGAGATGAAATCAAGATCTGCCGGGTTCCAAATGTTAAATGCCATATTTATTCACGATTTTTTAGACTTGCTTTTAATCTTATATAGAATTAGTATACTACTAACATACTTAAGGGTTACTAACGAAAAAGGAACTTGAAAGGCACTAGATCAGGTCAAATTCATAAAATAAGAAAGACACACACAAAGCCAATCCTTTTAATTTCCTGAATGATTATCATCAGAACGTATGAAGATAGAGGAGGACGCATCGATATATAGGACAATTCAGAAAGAGGCGTATGAATTTGGAATTGGAAGAACCCCAATGTTCTCCTTTTCTCACGAAAACGGTTCTAATATTTACGCGAAGCTCGAATGGTTCAACCGGTTTGGTTCCATAAAGGACAGGGCTGCCTTTTTTATGATCAAGAAAGCAATCTATTCTTCTGGCGGTTCCCTTAAGAATGTCATTGTGGAAGGTAGTTCCGGAAACACGGGAATTGCCCTTGGAAATATAGCCACTGCCTTAGGGATCAAGGCGGAGATCATAGTTCCTCCAGGAGTCTCCCGTGGAACCTTAAGTGAATTGAATAAAACAGGTGCATCCATTATCATGAGCAGTGCCGATAACAACCCGGTAAGCACTGAGGGTGCCATAAACCAGGCAAAGAAAAAAGCGAGAGACAATCCGGAATTGTATATCAATCTGTACCAGCATGGAAACGAGGCCAACACAATGGCACACGTTTACACAACCGGGCCGGAGATTGAGGAATCTCTTGGCAAACTTCCGGATTATGTTGCGATTGGCATGGGAACCGGTGGATCAATTACTGGCATTGCCAGGTACTTCAAGGAAAGGGATAAGAAAGTTAAGGTTTATCTCATACAGCCTGATGATTTCAGCTTTATTCAGGGCCTCAGGAACTTTGTGACTGCAAAAGACAAGAAGATTGTCCTTGACAATATTGATCTTATTGATGGTTTTCTTACAGTAACCGCAGATAAGGCCTTTGGCGCAGTAAAGCACCTTGCCGATAATTATGGGATTTATGTGGGGCATTCATCAGGGGCAAACTACTATGGCGCAATGGAACTTGCCAGATCCTCTGGTCCTGCAGATATTGTAACGGTATTTCCAGATAGCGGAATAAAGTACCGGGAACTGTATCTATCAAGGGATATGTTTGATGAAGAGGCAATTGACCGGCTTGAAGACAGGGCAACAAAAATACCAACAGGCTCTATCCTCATGAAAAAGTGAAAATTGGCTGCAAATGAATTGCAATATTCTGAGTGTGACATCCTCCCACGTCTAAAGAACGTGGGCTTCCTGCTTCAACCACTTCACTTGCTTTATTCCTTCCTTTTCAAGAAGGGACAGAGTAGAGGTGACTGTGTCCACAGGCGTTAATTTCCCACCGTCCGTGGGTATTCCGGTCTTTACGAGACCGAATCTCTTTATGTTTATTGATGCGTTCCATTCCCTGTCATGTCTGGTATTGCATCGCGGGCATGTCCATGTTCTTTCACTGAGTTTCAGTGCTTAGATATGTCCACACCCTGAACACATCTTTGACGAGGGATCAAACGTTCCTATCTCGATTATGTTCTTTCCTCTTGACAATGCCTTGGCTTTCAGCATTGTGAAGAAGGAAGACCATCCTGCATCTGTAATGTTTTTCTCATCTTGAGACAAAACGCAGATTTAATTAACGGAGACTCCCTGTTGCTTCACCCCCATTTCTATCTTTCATATTGTTTTCCTTCCTAATTCTTTTTGCCATCTCCGTCTTCGCCTCCCTTACTGCTATCCTGACATCAGGTTCTCCCCTGTAGTATTCCCTTGGTGGTAAATAGTTGAGGGAAG
>JAKAUD010000161.1 GCA_021827885.1 Thermoplasmata archaeon
CTTGATCTCATGGATGCCATCTTCCTCTCTGTCAATGTATCTATCTGGTCAACGAAATGCTCTCCCTTCTTCAGCATTGTGTAAATGGTCTCAAGCAGTATCCTTGCAATTGCAACAATTGCGCGGTTCTTCCCCAATCTCCGTACAAGGCTGAGATATTTCCTCCTCATTCGATCTGAATATTTTACAACACTGTGGGCAGCATTCACCAGTATGAATCGGAGCATTGACGGGCCATATTTTGTTATATGCCCTCTTATATCTGACAATCCTGACTGGTCCTGTCTCGGTACAAGACCGGCATAGGAAGCAAGTTTCTCCTTTAAACCGAATCTGGATATATCATCGATCTCTGCCATGATTGCAGCTGATGAATATATGCCGATACCGGGGATTGTCATGAGGATATTCACGTTCCTGTCATTCATGACAGATCTGGATATCTCATCCTCCACGGTGGATTCTTTCCTCATCAGGTATGTTATCTGATCCACCAGATCGCCAAGAACGAATCTCTGGGCAGTGGAAAATTTATCCACTAAGTTGAGAATGCATTTCATGCCCTTCTTTCCGAAAATGTCTGCCGCCTTTATGGATATGCCATATGAAGACAGCAGGGCATATATACGGTTCTTCAGCATTGCTATATCCTCCCCTATTGATTTCCTGTACCTTGCCATTGGTCTTAGATCATCAATCTCCGTCGAGGGAGGATACACCTCTGATAATACCTCCAAACGGAGAGCCCTTGCAAGCTTGTGGGAATCCTCCCCGTCGTTCTTGTATGTTCTTATTAGCCAGTTCTGATCCCATAACTGGCCAGAGATAGGCGTGGTCATTCTTGAGGGAAATATATCACGTTCTTGATTCCTCTTCATTCTTAGTCCAATAGGCACTGCTAAGGACGCACTGAAGGACTATCATGGTTGGAACAAAGAATTCCTCAAACCACTCCTTGACGCTAGGTTCTTCAACGATATTTGCATGCACATAGTTATTCAGTTTTGTATACAGTTTGGAATATACGATATCGCCAAAGAATAATTTATCCTTAGGAGCATCATTTATGTAGTTAAAGGATTCCTTTATGCAACTGCTTATGGATTCCAGTTCCTCTTTGTCCATCTGATATTTAATCAGCTTGGTCATTGCGCTTGTGTCCGGTCTTGCAAAAATCCCAAACACCGTTGCCACATCCTCACAGTATCCGCATAATTCAAAGTCTTCTACATCAGTGTATTCCCGACTGAAAGTTAGTTGTGAGATTCTTTGTCTCAGGCCATCATTCATTTCCCCGGGAAGGCCTAATTTATTTTTAAGGTCCCACAGCAGTTTGTCTTCATGTTTCTTGCAGGATCTTAATCGATAATTTTCATTGCTGAGCAATAACCAGTAAAAATAGTCTTGGTCTTCCAAAGCTTCCTTTACTAACCTGCCCCATTCTCCAGACTCTTTTACTAAGTCAGCAAGAAAATTAACCAGCAGTCTCTCCATTGATATTTTCAGTCTTTTCTCTGAATCCTTTTTTATTCTATCCCTATTGAATGTGAATTTCTCAATAACGGCTGCATAAAATTCATCAGATAGCTGACGCAATGAATTCATAACCGATTTTTGTTGACTTTCGTCCTCTATACCAAGGCCAGAAAGAATAATTTCGTCAAGGCTGAGAGTTTTCATATTACCCCAAAGTCCTGAAAAAAAGGCCTCGGCGAATGGATTGACTCCGTCTGTTAACTCCTTGCTACCACTTGTCCAGGAGGTTGCGGTAAATATTCCCGCAAAAAGAAGGTCCAATACGGCCCTCAGCTCCCGAAGGGAGTACTTGACAAAGCCTTCTCCAGCCAGTTTTACTGATACCCCTAGCTCTCCAAAAATATCAGATAGCAACAGTGTGAAGTGCTGTCTGGTTTTCATTTGAATCCCATCGAACAAGGCGGGCTGCAGATACCACGAATAGTTTTCAAACAACTGGGATAGATACGATATGGCCCTTGTGATCTCATCATATGTTGGATACGGAATATTGAAAAGATGAAAGAAATCGTTTGGGAGGCCTCCATTTTGGATCCAATTAGTCATCTTTATTATGTCTAAATTCTTACTCATATCAAACACTCCTTCCACTATAAGTATTAATTCACAAATAATTTTCTGCATAGGAATGTAGTAAGTGTAATTGCGGGCACTTTGTTATGGAAAACACATCTATACCAATTATTATGCAATCATAAGCTCCTAATTGGTGATGCCACAATAACAATGGATGTATGTTAATTCCCTTTATCCCGGGCTCTTGAGAATACCATCTCAGTTGCTGCAATCAAGGTTATTATAGCGAACTTGCATTCATAGAGCGTGAGCATGGTTGCCGCTTGACTTCTCAGAGAGCTCAGACCCGTCTGTTCCAGCGTTCAATTTCTGTGCATACAGTGGTGAATATCTCGAACAGCTTTCAGATATGTCAGGAATTGATCTGAAACTTATTGATACGTATGATGACTTTGAAAAATCAAAATATCTATGTGCATGGGCCCATTCGCAATGGCGCCACAACGGGTTCAACACTCCCCTCAGGGGAGACCCTCTGTCAATTCTTTCTGAAGCAAGGGAGGGCAAGAGATTCAGGTGCGTTGAGTACAGCATCCTTCTCCAGGCCATTATGTGCGCTGCAGGGATAAGGGGGAGAGTGCTCTATCTTCGTACTGAGGATGTTGAGAACAGAAAGGTGGGCGCAGGCCATGTGGTTGTTGAGTCATTCTCAGAAATACATAAGAAATGGATTATGCTTGACCCACAGAACAATGCATACGCTGAAGCTGAAGGAATACCGCTAAATGCTCTTGAGTTGGGAATGACACTGGAAAATGCACCGGAATCTGTTAGTTTTCCAGGCATAGGAAGATATTTTAGGAAAAAATATATACAATTCATTCAGCCGTACCTGTATTATTTTCATACCGATATTGAAATGGTCTATCCGCAAAACTATCCCAGGACTCAGGTGGTGTTGATGCCCATCGGATCTAAAGTGCCTGAAAAATTCCAGGGAATCCCTATTGAAGAGGTACTTATTCCGACCAACTCGTATTTCTCATTCTATCCGGGACAGGATAAATTCCACTTTTGAGCAGAATATATAAAAAATAAATTAATCTTCAGGTGTATTACGTTGCAATTCGGATGCCATCGATGATAAAAATTCGATGGTGTAATGAATCTGCTGTAAAATTGAAAAGACCTATCACCACTCGGATCTGAATAGGTAAGAATGTGAAGGAACAGTTGGGTTTGCTGTGATATATCCAATATGAGGTATCGTCTAAGAATATCTACTTTTTAATCTATGACAACAATATCCCACTAATGCCACTTTTGCTACAAGTATCACATGTGTTAAGGAGGGGGCTTTCACTGGGAATAACGCTGCCCAAAGGAATCCGTGAAAAGCTTGGGCTCAATGAAGGAGACATCTTGGGATTTTACGAGGAAGACGGGCAAATTATACTTAAGAAAATTGATTGAAACCATTCTTTCCGGCATTGATTCTTATGACATGATTTCAATGTCCCTGATGAATTCAAAGTCAATCAAGAGGCATGGATGATCCCTGCTTCTCACCATGACAACCGTGCCAGAATAAGACAGGAATATGGCCTTAAAAGGTTCCTTTAACTCCAGCGTAATATCCGGGCCATGTCCAGGGCAGGGAAGGCCTACTGCGGTGAATGGATCCCCGAAGTCCCTGCTGAAGGGATATATGGCAATGTTCTGCCCTTCCCTGAGCTTCTCAATTTTCAGGACAACCTCCCTTTCCACAGGGCAGCTTTCACCTGGAATTATTAATCCTTTTCCACCGTGCAGATTGCACGCAGGTTACCTTTAAGCCATGAAAACCAAGGCCGCGATTTCATCACTTCAGTCACAGTGAAAAATTTTAAACCCATCATTTCCTGATCAGATGAATGCTGGTAAGGGACATTGACAAGAAGCTGGATATGAGGATCGTATTACGGGTGAGGCAGAGCACGGAGTTCTTCGGAGCCATAGCTGATCTGAAAACCAAGCTGCCTGTCTTCATATACGGAAAGAACGGGGAAACATGGATGTCCACGTATTTTCAGAGGGATTCAAAGAACTCAAAGATCGACATGCTGCTCAGCAGGTTTCATGCTCTTGAAAAGGAGGATTCCTTTGTGGTGGATGCGAGAATAAACAACGTGAAGGATCTGGCTGTCATAAACAGGCTGATACATCTTCCATCATTCATTGTCAACAGATCTGACATGAGCAGGGGATTCATCAACATATATGCAAGATTTCACAGCAGCCAGTCAGATGCCGTCTCATCCCTGCTTGCGGAATACACTTCTGACGGAATGAACGCAAGGGTGGACTGGCTTGGCCCAAGTCCCGGCATAACAAGCATAATGGATCTCATTAACAGCGAATACCCCATATCGCTGATCACATACGAACTGCCCATGAACGGTGAGGAGGATCCCATCAGGGCAATAATGTCAGATGACGTAATGGCGGAGGTGTCCAGCAGCCCCAGCACCGACGGGACATTCACGACCGTTCTATACTCCCGGAATCCCATACATGGAAATATCGAGGGGATCTCTCCCGTATATCAAGAGGATGGCATATATGGACTGAACATGCGGAACTCATTCTTCATTATGGTAAGGGACAGAGCCAATGAGGAACATATAATGAGGACCAGGTCCTTCATCAGGCCAGTTGACGGAAAGCTTCAGGTCACTGTGTTTCTTCCCACCGCAAGCATCTACGAATACTACTCCATCATATTTGAAATTGCAAGAAAGACGGAGAACAGGGTTTCCGTGAGGCATCTTCTGCCATACACACAGGATGTGTGGGATTTCATCTGAATCCGTGCCGACAAACTTGACTGGTATTTCATCCCCTGATAGTTTTAAGTTTTAGAATCCATGATCATGATTAGATGCGGGACAGACTGGAAAGACTGGCCATGAATTTAAGACCGGGACAGAAGATAGCTGTGTATCCCATGAGCACCAGATACGGCGACATGTTCACCGCCGAGGCAAGGCAGTGTGAGACCAGTGATCTGTCCGGCGTGTCACTGGATGAACCGTTCCAGGCGGAATTCCTGAATTTTGATGGTTCAACAGTAACAGTCAGGACAGAAAAGTACCCCTGCCTCAGGATAAACATAAGCGACCTGGAGAACATTGTTCCATTGGGCACGGCCTAATCAGAGGGCTACACCCAGTTCCACACATCCCCGGAGTACGGCCTTGCCGCAACCAGCGTAAAGCCGGCATCGGGATACTTTCCGGCCGCTTTATACAGGATCTCAAGATGTGGTAGTATCTTGGTCGTGAGAAGAAAAGTTAAGGGTCATTATCTCCATTTAACGGACTGGCCTACCCTTAAACATCGCCTTGAAAATTTTCGAAATGCGTTTGAATTTCATTGGTGGGTTTAGTGAGTCTTGCTTTCTCCTTGCGGTATTTGAATTTTGATAAAAATAAAATTAGGTCTTCTTTCCCATTGTTGCTAATGTCACTAACTGTATTCCACTGGATTTTTCCTAAATTTCTTACTAGTCTTGGTAAGTTCTCCCTCACTTTATATGTGGATATCGGGTCGTACTGTGGTTGGATTATTCCACTATCCCTCATAAGTTCAAATAACTCTTTAGAATATTTATCTGAGACGTGAATGCCAGCGTCAAGGAATGCCTTAGATATCTGGGTTACAGCTGTTTCTTCAGTAAAACGAAGTTTTCGAGACAAAAAATAATCGGATGTTTTAAGCAATAAAACCAAATTTACATATCTATCAATGACCTCTGGCTTCGAGACGCTGAATATTGAGTCTATATTTTGCTCACCATTCACAAGCCATTTAACAAGATTTTGATTTGTATTTATGCAATAATTGTTTGTTTTCAAACCACATTTTTCCCATTCCTCTATGCCACCAATGTTTCCATAGGCATAAGTCACTCTGTAATTGTCTATCCCCTTGTAAGCCTCTAATGCCCAGAGGATCACTTTGCAATGTGGTACGCTGACGGAAAGTGGCATTGACTTTGGATCTTGCGCCCCGTTAAACTTATATGGAAGTGAGAACAACTTATCAAATGTTGACCTATATGAAAATACAACAAATTCTGCGGTTCCAGGCTTATATTGAAGCCCCCTCAAGGCATTTAACTCATTTTTTTCTAAAAAAGCACCAAACTGTTCTGCATCCATTAATGTATTCTCGAATTCTAAGCTCTTTTGGCAGATATCTTCCCAAATATCACGGGGTGGGCTACTAGTTTTAACCTCTACAAAGACTGGTTTAAGTATTCCTTTCGAAAGGCTTTCTTTTTCACAAAGCAATATGTCGATAGATCCTTCAATTCGTTTATTGACATGGAAGACTTCTGAGGCAACATAACTGTATCCATGTCCATTTTCCATGGAAAATGAGTTTACTATTATTCCACACAAATAGGAGTGAAGATATTGCGTTCTGATGCCTACGTCGAGTTCCTGTAACCTGCCTAATTCATAGAAGGGTTTACGCTTATTTTTTCTTACCGATATCATATCACCTTCATTTCGGAAAGTGTACCCACTTCATCAATTGCAGAATAGATTTGGATAGATCTATATGGATCTCCCTTAAGTGTAGAAAGAAAAACCCGTCTGCCTGTTACTGTTAGATAATACACTCCGATGCTGTCTGTGTCCTCTTTTAGAAAATTCCTATATACAATTTTAGAGGAAATATGCCAATCCGAAATTTGATTCATAATGGTAATCGTGGCTTTTTCACTTTCCTCTCGTTTGTAAGTTAGTGACGTTTGTATCTTGTAAAAGAGATCTAATGAAGTCACTGAATTGGAAAAAATGAATAGTATTTTTTTCAAACTTGGTAAACTTTTATCTGTTTTTGATTTGAAAACTGCCCTTTCAGCGAAATTGAAAAGCTCCACGTTTACGTTGAAGAATACCTTAATCAGATCATTGATGAAATTTAGGTGCAAGCTAGGATTCTCTGTGATTATAAATCCATCGTGAAATATTTCTATTGTTTGCTTCTTCTTGCTTTTTAATGCAAATGTGGCCCTGTATGGTTTTAGGCTTAATTTCTTATCCTGTTCTAATCTAGTCAAAATTACGTCATTGTCGGTGTGGTCCTTAAAATATGATTGAAGTCTGGTTCCGCCTGACCTATATTCTCGCAAGACATAATCTAGATATTCATTTTCCAGTATCTCGAACATTTTTTCCTTAGATACCACAAACGGGTAAAGTCCTAAGAAACGCAGTTGCGCACCAATAGATTCAATTTCTTTTCGGTTCTTTAAAGTGCCGAATGCAATGAAAAAAGAATCGGTCTGATTAAATAGTAAGATGTCAACTCCCATTTCTTCCCCATTTTGCTTATATATTAATCTTGAGACATTTTCAGTTACTTTTTCAAACTCACCATTTACAGTGCTTCCAATGTTATTTTCTTTTTTAAATACTG
>JAKAUD010000093.1 GCA_021827885.1 Thermoplasmata archaeon
AATAGTACCACAGGGTACAGGATACGCAATAGAGATAGTATATGAAAAAGAAATTTCAGACCCGAATAACGGAATACCAAGGAGAATCATGGGCATTGACATCGGAGTGAGGAACATCGTAACTATAGGAGGCAACATTCCCGAACAGGGGATTGCTGTCAGGGGCGGTATGCTCAAATCGATAAACCAGTTTTTCAACAAGGAATATGCAAGAATGAAATCAATAAGCGATCGCCAGTTCGGGAACAGGCATTTAACACGGAAAGAAAGATATCTCTTCATGAGGAGAAACCGAAAGCTGAAGGACATCATGCACAGGCTGAGCAGGGCACTGGTGAACTATGCGTTGTCAATAAGGATCGATACCATTGTAATAGGACACAATAACGGATGGAAACAGGAATCAACTATGGGAAAGAAGAACAACCAGAACTTTGTGCAGATTCCATTCAACATGCTCATCCAGCAGATCAGATACAAGGCTGAAGAGAGAGGCATAAATGTGATAATCCAGGATGAGAGCCATACAAGCAAGTGTTCATTCCTTGATCATGAAGGCATAGAACACCATGATTCATATGCAGGGAAGAGAATAAAAAGAGGAGTGTTCAGATCCGCAAAAGGAATCCTGATACATGGAGATCTCAATGCGGTATACAACATAATAACAAAGGCAATCCCCGAAGCATTTGCGAACGGGATAGAGGGGATTGGGTTGTACCCACGAAGTTTAAGCATCAGACAGATGATAACTTCCAAAGGTGGATGTTAACATGGTTAACGGAAATCATAACCTGATGGTCTTTCATCACGATTCTTCCGCTTGAGGCGATTGGGAACGCAACTGTTTTCCGGATCTTAGCATGGAAAAAATTCCTGCAGCCAATAGAATCAAAGCAGAGGCAGTAAAGGCAATTCTTAGCCCCCCTAAAAATGAAGCAAAGTAGCTGGGGTTGAGTTTGCCAACTCCAAGGAAAACTTCATACGATACATATCTTGGCACTGCTAATGTAGCAACAGTTATTGTAATGACAAAACTGAGCAGTGTTCCTATGTTGGCAAGAGTCCTCTGAAGGCCAGAGATTGACCCAAATGCCTTTGCCTGTGCTGCAGCCATAACTGCTCTATTATTAGATGGCCAAAACATTGATCCGCCAACCCCTGCGATTAAGTGACCTAGAACGACTTCATAGTACGAAGAATCCGTTTGCAGTTGGGTATATATCAAGACCGCAACAATCATCAGTGCTATTCCAAGAGTGGCCATAGTTCTTGAACCAAATTTGTCAGCCACCTTCCCCATTTTTGGAGACAGGAAACTGGCAATGACATATCCAGGAACGAGGATTAAGGCGGCATATAATGGCTGAAGTCCCCTGACTCCCTGCAGATATAATATCAATAGGAATATCACAGATAGATATCCCGTAGCTTGAAGGAATGTTGCAAGAAGTGAGTAACTGAGATATTTTGATTTAAAGGCCGTCAGGTCAATTATGGGATTCTTGCTTCTCCTTTCTATCAGGAGGAAAATCACAATTGAAACCAATCCTACTGCCAGGTAAGAGAGTATAGTGCCATTCGATGCACCAGACGCAATTTCCACACCAGAATATGAGAGGGAAAACAGGGAAATGGCGAGGGTTATGATTCCCGGGAAATCAAATACATGCTTCACTTTTCTTGAATCCTTGATGTATTTTACGCTGAATATGAATGCAATGAGCCCAATTGGTGCATTTATTAGAAAGATATAGTTCCAGGGCAGATAAAATGTGATAACTCCACCGAGAACAATGCCAAGGGTGCCTCCTACGTTCCAGCCAAGAGTGGTGTATCCGAAGGCTTTTCCACGAACTTGTGGATGAAAAGTGTCAGCGACAATAGCACTGGAATTAGACTGCAACATGGCTGCACCAAATGCCTGGACTGCCCTCATCGCGATAAGGACATTTATGTTGGGAGAAAGTCCACATATCACAGAAGCAATGGTGAATATGGCAATTCCCAAAGAAAAAATCCTTCCTCTTCCAAGGGTATCTCCGACAGATCCAAGTTGAGTGGTGAAGATTGCTATTACCATTAGATAGATCAGTATTACCCAAATAGAGGAAGCGAAATTTGTGAGAAGTGCACCATTTATCTTTGCCAGTGCAAGAAGGACTATGGTTGAATCAACAGCAGACATCATGGTTCCTATTATGAGAACTGTCAGGATAATATTGCTGTGGCTTGGTGCGTTTGATTCCATTTCAATGAAATTTGATCTTTCTATATCATTTTGATGTAGTTTATGCATGAAATTTGCAATAATCGGAAAGAAAGTTGGAAGGAATCAATCCTTCGATGATGATTGTTCTATTGCAGCCCTAGCCGCCGAAAGCCTTGCAACCGGAATCCTGAATGGAGAAGCTGAAACGTAATCCAATCCAATCTGATGGCAGAAATCAATGGTCTCGGGATCTCCACCCTGCTCGCCGCATATTCCAATCTCAAGGCCCTTCTTTCCCTTTCTGCCCTTTTCCACCGCCATTTTCATCAGCTGTCCTACGCCTTCAAAATCAACAGTCCTGAACGGATCGCCGGGGAGGATATTATTGTCAAGGTACTTGGACATGAATTTCCCTTCTGCATCATCTCTTGAGTATCCAAAGGTCATCTGGGTAAGATCGTTTGTCCCAAATGAAAAGAAGTCTGCGAACTTTGAAATCTTGTCAGCGGTTAGGCATGCTCTGGGTATCTCAATCATGGTGCCAAATTTATACGAAATATGTTCGTAACCCTCTACCAACCTTACAACCTGTTCAAGCCTTTCCCTTAATATCTCGAGTTCCCTGCTCTCCCCTACCAGCGGTATCATTATTTCTGGAAAGATCTTCTTTCCTTCGTGTGACACATTCACTGCAGCTTTGATAATGGCAGTGACCTGCATCTCATAGATTTCAGGATAGCTTATGCCAAGCCTGCAGCCCCTAAAACCCAGCATCGGGTTAAATTCCTCCAGGGATTTTATCACGCTGTATAGCTTGTTCTTCTCGCTAATGGCTGCCACGGCATCATCGATCTCCTTCATATCCCTCATCGAAGAGAGTTTAAGCTTGAGTGAAAAGATCTCATTCATTATTTCTTCCTTGTCCGGCAGGAATTCATGAAGCGGAGGATCAAGCAACCTGATTATAACAGGGAAACCTTCCATAGTCCTGAAGAAATCTGTAAAATCTGATATCTGCATCGGCAGGAGCTTGGACAGGTAAAACTGCCTGTCTTCCCTGGTCTTTGACATTATCATTGACCTCATTATATCGATCCTTCCCTCACCGAGAAACATTCTTTCTGTCCTGGCGAGCCCGATGCCTTCCCCTCCGTTATTCCTGGCGAGCCTTGCTTCTTCAGGCGTGTTGGCATTTGCCCTTATCCCAAGTTTTCGGAACTCATCTGCCCATTTGAGAAGTGTATCGGTATCATTTCCAACCGATGGTTTTTCAAGATCGGTTACCCCTATGATAAATTCACCATTTGTCCCATCGACGGTTATTATGTCGCCTTCTTTCAGGACAATCCCCTGGCATGTGAGCGTTTTATCTCTTACATTTACTGAAATACTTTCAGCTCCAACGACTGCAGGTTTTCCCATGGCTCTTGCAACAACCGCGGCATGTGAGGTCATTCCTCCCTTTTGCGTCAGGAATCCCTCAGACACCGACATGCCCCGTACATCATCGGCTGTAGTTTCAGGCCTGACGAGAACAATCTTCTTCTTCTGTTTCGAAAGTTCTACAGCCCTATCTGATGAAAAGACTATAGAACCAACAGCCGCTCCAGGGGATGCCGCAAGTCCAGTTCCCAGTACTTTTTCTTTTCCAGTCTTCTTGACCTGGTAGTGGAACAGGGTATCGAGTGTAACAGGAGTTATCCTCATTACCGCCTCTTTTTTGGTAATGACGCCTTCATTCACAAGATCTGTTGCAACTCTTACGGCGCACTTTGAACTTCTCTTTGCACTCCTTGTCTGCAGGAGATAGAATTTCCCTTTTTCAATTGTAAATTCAATGTCCTGCATATCCTTGTAATGCAGCTCAAGTTTTTTTGCAGAGGAAATCAGGTCCTTGTAAGCTTTTGGCATGAATTTCTCAAGTTCTGAAATTTTCTTTGGTGTCCGTATTCCTGCAACTACATCCTCGCCCTGTGCATTTTCAAGGTATTCACCGAATATTATGGGTTCCCCGGTGTTTGGATCCCTTGTGAATGCAACGCCAGTTGCAGAATCACTGCCCATGTTTCCAAAAACCATCGATACAATATTCACTGCGGTTCCGAGGGAATTGTCAATATGGTTTATCTCCCTGTAAGCCTTAGCCCTCTCTGAATTCCATGAGAGAAACACTGCCTTTATTGACATATTCAATTGTTCACTGACTTCTTCCGGAAACTTTTTTCCATACCTGGAATAAACATCGTCAAATTCCTCTATCAGATCACTTAGATCCTTTTCGTCAAGATCGACATCTGATTTTCTTCCTCTCATAATCTTCATGGATTCTATGGCTTCCTCAAATGCCTCGTGAGGAATACCAAGAACAACATTTCCAAACATCTGTTTCAGTCGCCTGAATGAATCGTAAGCGAATCTCTTATCTCCCGTTTTCATGCTTAACCCATTTACAGTCCCCCTGTTCAATCCTACGTTAAGGATAGTATCCATCATTCCAGGCATACTGATCGGTGCACCAGATCTCACTGAAACAAGAAGAGGATTCGAGGGGTCACCGAACGTTTTCCCACTCTCCTTTTCAACCCTTTTCAGGGCTTCTGTATACTGTTCGCTCATTCCGTCTGGAAATCTTTGATTCTTCTGAAAGGATATGCAGGCTTCGGTAGATATGGTAAATCCCGGAGGGACATTCAACCCGATCTTCTTCATCTCTGCAAGGCCTGCTCCCTTGCCTCCCAGAATATTAGCCATTTCCCTGCTGCCTTCCTCAAAATCATAGACGTACTTCTTTTGGTTTGACACATGAAATCCATATTGATATATAATTAAATTTTTACTATTTCTTATTCAAGTCCAAGTACTCTGCAAGAATCACTATACGAATTTCGTATAGCATTTTTTTACATTGAAAAAATTTTGAATAGGTTTTGCATAAGTTTTTAACCTTTGTGAGTAAGTTACCTCTTTCAGTCTAATGTGTGAATCTGTGGGAAAAACTGGCATTTCCACGAAGTCTGGATAATGTTTTAGTTATGAACTGGATTGGGGTGCTGTCAATGGCAGGTGATAATTTAATGAATTTAGCAATATCAAATTATGCGCAAAATATGCATAAAACCATGAATGATAGTATATGTCACGTAAAATTTATAAAGGGGGGGGGGGAATTCAGGTTCCTATGATTCCGAAAAAGAAAATAATAGGAATTCTCCTAGCTTGCGCAATGCTGGGTGTTGTTATACCTGCTCTTTCTGGTAATTCCGGCGCCCAGAGTGCAATACCCCAGCTTAATGCGGTATATAAAGGGTGGAATGGATATGATGGAAATGGTGTAGTATATATGGCACAGCAACAAAATGTTTTTCTTGACAATCTTTCCAGCATGTATAGTAGTGTTTCCCCAGAATCGTGCCAATATGGGGAAAATTCTAATCAGGTCGTCAGTAGTTCTATGCAGACAATTCTATCACCAACGAACCCTTCCAAAGCATTTAATACTCTGACAAGCAGTTACCAAAATTATTTCCTTGATTCTTCGTCTCTTCATCTCGAATGCCCAATTATTGGCATTCACCTGAACATTGTAAACATTGGTTCTGATAGGTATCTCTATTGCCGAGACCCTGCAGACTATAAACTGGTTTCAAATATGCGTGATTATGTAACCACATCTGGGTTATCATCCAATGTTAGTTACCTGAGTTCCAGTTATGAAAGTCATTTCAATAACGGAGTAAATCTTTCAAACAACGCAAATTGCATTTCGCTCGATACACAGGCCGCCTCTCAAGTTGCATACTATGGTCTTTCATTAGTGCCAGTTATAGGGCAAATATACTCTACAGGAGAACTCGCATCTGAGTTAGCTAAAGATTTTGGTCCAGCTCAGCACGCAAGTCAACAATGTACAATAAGCACTTCCGGAACTATCTACCAGAATTTGCAAATCATAAATGGCACAATTAATGGTAATGTTGGGCAAAACAATTATGTTTCAGTAACGCAGGCATATATTCAGATACCTTTAGTTTCATATGCAAGCAGTAGTAATGCATTCATCACCTTTGGAGCAAAATCATTAATCACCACGGGTGGTGGCCAATGCTGTAAAATAGGTGCAAGTTCATCCCAAACTATATATCTAAAACCTGCAGTTTCAATCTGCGGGTATGTCTACAATGACGGAAATCAATATCAAAACCAGAATGTTTGCCTTATACAAACATACAATGGGGTTAGCACTGGATTCCAGTTGAAGACAAATAATTCTGGCATTTGGCACTTTTTCGCACAACCCGGTGCTACATACAAACTGGCTGGAGGCTCAAACCCATCATGGGGGTATTCTTGTTGTAACATACCAAGCGGTGACACATCAGTGGCTAACAGTGGAAATAGTGTTATGATCCCAAATGGCGGCTCGCATTTTAACCTAAACGAAGTTAATCTGCAAGGAACCGTTTATGCCAACGGTAATCCGGTTCAAAGCGCAGGTGTAGAAGTTCTGATAAATTCTACGAGTCAATCCACATCCACAAATTCAAATGGACAATTCAATATGCTCGTACCTTTTAATTCTTGGGTAAATGTTAGTATATCTGCCGGAAGTTATTCATATACGGTTCAATCTGCGGATGTTGGGTCGGGAACTTCATTCACGATGACATTCTCATATAATACATCATCCTTATCCGGCGGTGGCGGTGGAGGTGGTGGAGGTGGTTGCGTATTATACGGAACAAACATCACACTAGCAAACGGATTAACCACACAGGTTCAGAATCTGTACAAAGGGGAAAAGATACTATCATACAACACACATACACATAAACTCTTCAAGGACAAGGTAAAACAAATCATTATCACGAGGAATGTAACATCTGTAATAAAAATAGACAATTTCATCTCACTGTCAGGGCCAAATGTGCAACCGGTATATGTGAAGACGATACATGGAAGAAATGAATGGATATTCCTAGGACAGATAACAAAAGGAATGAGTCTCTACAACCCCCAGAACAACACATGGGTAAAGGTAACAAACATTACCATAGTCATTGGGCACTTTACCGTGTATGAAGTAGTAGGATCAAAAGAATTCTGGGCACAAGGACACAGGAGATCAGATTACATTGCCAATGGAATATTGGTGGACAGGAAGCTGTATTGATGAAAGCATATCATTCATTAAGGAAACATAACACAACACACAACAAAAATCTTTAAACAACTATTATTATTTCCAGATAATTTGAACACGCGGAAAGCAAAAACAAAA
>JAKAUD010000070.1 GCA_021827885.1 Thermoplasmata archaeon
CCAGTATCTCAGTCAAGGTCTTCTCCTTCCTGCCAGAAAGGTAGACCAACAGCCTGAGAAACCCGGACTGCTTCTCCAGGACCTTCAAAGGATCCATCGTCCATCAATGCAACAGGGGTGCTTAATGATTTCCCATTCGGCAATCAAAAATCGTTATAAGCATGAAAATGATTGCTTATTCGACAACCATATGAAGTCCCTGTTCCCCTACTACGGAGGCAAGTTCAACCAGCTGAAGGATATCCTGCCGCTAATGAAGGAGCATCTTGATTCCTTTGACATAGTGGTCGATGTGTTCGGGGGATCAGGCAAGGTGCTGTTGAATGTACCTGAGGAATGGAGGAAGATGAAGATATACAACGATCTGGATGAAGACCTCTATAAGACGTTCAGGGTGCTACAGGACCCGAAGAAAAGGTTCCAGTTGTCCAGGAAACTCAGGATGGCATTCCAGCATTACGACGTGTTCCAGGAGATGAAGCACAGGGCTTTCGATAGCGACGTGGATACCGCATTCAAGGTCATATACCTCCAGACCTATTCGTTCATGGGAGATGGGACAACATTCGGGAGGTACTTCAAGGGGTACAAGAGGAAGAGGTTCCGTCTGGATGATTTCGTTTACGTCAGGGACTGGATAGTGGAGAATAAGGATTTCAGGGAACTGATGGATAAATACAACAAGACCAGAGTGTTCTTGTATCTTGACCCGCCCTACCTGTCATCAGGGAAGAAGTACAGGAATAAATTCACCATTCAGGACCTGAAGGATCTAAAGGGAAAGATGGATAATCACTTGGGCTCCCATCTCCTCAATCTTTCGACCTACGATGAGGGCATGGAAGAGATATTTGGGGAACCTGATAAGGTGATTGATTACGCAAATCCTTTGACAGAGAATGGTAAGAAGAAATGGGGATGCGGGTACTGGTGGAAGTTCTAACGATTTTACCATGTTACGAATAAGATTCATAACGTAGCATCGCCATGTATATCGATGCTACTGAAATGTCCAAAGTGCGGTTATAAATTTGAGCCGTCTGAACAAAAAGGAAGACAGTATGAAACGATTGCAACGAGATATCCTTGTCCTCAATGCGGTGGTCAAGTTAGCAATCGAGCCGTTGCAGGTGATTAATCCAAAGACAGACCTCCAGCAGTTCACTTGCCTGGGTAATTCTCCGCTAACTCAATTAATTGAGCCGTACTTCTTTGAGCCATTTCTCGCTCTTTGTTATCTGATCTTCTTGGTCTCAGTTCCATTGCCTCTTCAAAATTCCTCGCATTCAGGATCTTATCGACAAACCCTTTGTAGGGAACGAATGTTCCAGCATACCCCAATACTCTTCTTGCATCAGCTATCATTTCCAGTTGCTCCGTGGTCCACAGCGGTGAAACAAATCCGCTCCTGGTTAAGGAATCAAGAGGTATAAATCGCATTGGATAAGCTGAAGCTCCCCATTCCATCAAATCCCTGATCCTAAGAAAGAAATCTGCTGGAGTGTCGCCTTTCTCATACTTGAAATCAAAGAAGTTATGAAGAACATAAAATATGAGGTTTTTCTTTCTATATCCCGCATTTGCAAGGAAATCAATGGCCTTTGAGACATAAAGTCCTTCCCAAGGCCAGTCGTAAGCCATGTGAATGGAGGGCGATTTTATGTCGGCTAGAAGTCCTGCAAATTCCTCTGTCATTAATCTTGCATCCAAACCCTGATTGAAGTCTGCTCTATACCCTCCATCTCTTAGCTCAATTAGAATATCCTTAGCAAAAGGTGATGCAAGGAAGTTATTGTCCCATATTACCACCTCGTTGTGGGAAGGAAGGACCAGTGGGACATCGACTACAAGATCATGATGAAGGGATACGAAAATACGAAGACCAGGGAGCAGTTCTTCGAGTTCCTGAGGGAAAACATGAGTTTCGTTATTACGAAGATGTCGAGCGAGAGGGCGGATGAATTGATGGAGGAGCTGGAACTAGTTTGATAAAGATACGAGCGCTCGCTTTTCTGAAAAATACAGTACGAATAATATCAAGATCTCAGAATATAATCAGAAAAATATTTCCAGGAGAAAGGATTAAGATTTGAATGAGCAAACCGAAAGTTCTGGATCTTTTCTGCGGAATGGGGGGGCTCTCATTAGGATTTGCAAAGGCAGGATACTCTGTGACAGGGGTAGACGTGGCGGAAGATGCAAGGCTCGTCTATGAAAAAATTCCATCATCCAGATTCTTTAAAGCAGACCTTCGCAAGGACATCATTGAGGGAGAATATGATTACGTAATTGGAGGTCCACCGTGCAAACCCTGGTCCAGCGTAAATCTGACAAGAAGGGGTGATAGCCACAGAGATTACGACCTCGTAAAAAGTTATGCCGACAACGTTCTCAATATAAGACCATCTGGATTTGTTCTGGAAAATGTCCCTCCCCTGAGAAATGATCCGGAATTTCGGAAACAGATGAGACGCTTCATAAGGGCAGGTTATTCCGTCAAGGTTGACCTTTACACATATTCAGATTATGGAGCAGCAACATCCAGAAGACGTATGTTCGCAGTTGGTTTCAGGGACCTCGATGCCGAGAGTTTTACTCGTGCCCTAGAAGCTTACAAGAAACCGGCCAAGACAGTTCTTAGTGCAATAGGTAGATACAGGAATCTCAAAAATGGTGAGCATCCTGATCATCAGTGGCCCAACCTGAGAACTATTCATAAATACATTGATTACTATGAATCTGGAAAGTTTGGATGGGCAAGACTGGAGTGGGATAAGCCGGCCCATTCCTTTGGAAACGTTATGAAGACGTACACTCTGCATCCGGATTCAGATCCACATTTTGACAATCCAAGGGTCGTGTCTCCCCTCGAAGTTTCAAGAATAATGGGATTCAATCATGGATTCAGATTCCCACATGGAGTTACTATGGGAAGAAAATATCAGATGCTTGCGGACTCTGTCAGTCCAACATTTTCGGAAAAGCTTGCAATAGCACTACTGAATGCGGATTCGGACGTTAAAAATTAACATTTTTGATGAATTAAGGAATTTCATTCGTTTGCTTGAAAAATCTAACGAAAGCCCAGACATCATTTTATCCGTTTCCTGCTATCTGGTTTGATCATTCATTATTCCCAGTCGTTATGTGACTTTCTATATATTCATTATAATTCTCGATTACCCTCAATCTTGGAACTTCTTTCTCCAGATTTACCAAGAATGCGTTAACCACCTTAAAGAATGAGGACTCATGAATTTCAGCGGTAATTTCCCTTCTCACTTGGCTCTGTATCGTTCTAAATTGTTGATCAATCGTGTTTGACCTTAAGAAAGACCTTCTAAACTCTTGAAGAAGAACAGATGCCGTGTAACTTCTTTCCACTTCTTCAGCTTCAAGATTCGCTTCAGGAATTCTTTTATTGATTCCAATGCATATTTTCCTGGTATCCTCTATACTTTTTGTGTGCTCAATACTATATATAAAATAGTCTCTATTCTCTATCGTAGTTAGTTCGTAATCTGTCCACCATCGCCTAATATATGACGGGTTGCTAGCTATTAATTTAAGACTCGACAAAAAATTGGCCATAAATTCCTCCGCTTCCTCGTATTCTAACCTGTTAATTTCCGAATAGAGGTTGATTGAACGGTTAATATATGAAATCCATCCTACGGAACTACTATAAAGATCCTGGAACCCATTCCACTCATAAACTCCTTTGCGGAATTTTATATTTCTTGCCCATCTAATCATATATTTTAAAAACATTGATTTGAAAGACCGATGAAATCCTTCTACATCGATGAGAATTTCAATTCCGATAAGATCCTTATTCAGGTTTTTCTTATTCGTCGGTTTTAATTCTTTTTCAGTTATGTATCCTCCCTCCTTGACAGTAACAGTCTCATCAACCTTTACGAACATACCCTTTCCTTCACCATTAATAATGAGTACAGCTTCTTCGCCTGAATTGATCTTTGAGTACCGTTCATGTCTTGCCCTAGGCGCAGATGAAACAGGAACCCCTTCCAAGCCGCCAAATTCAATCGTAACATCTTTGAGTTCTTCTTGAATTCCTTCTATTGCTGATAAGTCAACTTCTTTCATAGCATTTTTCAGTAGCAGAGGTGCCTGCTCGGCATCTAACAAAGGTTGGACTGGCCGGGAACGAGGCTCTGTCATCCTGTTTGTAATCACTCTGTTGATTTTTTCTAGATTTCTATTGGAGCCCACGAAAATATATTTCTTGACCGGACTATGATATACTGAATAGTCAATATCCGGATAAGTCGTCGCTATGACAACGTTCTCCTTATTTTTTACTATTTGATCTTCCCGGGATTGTAAATCCCTCCAGCTGCAGATCTGTAAATGTCTCGAAGTGTTCTCTTCTAGCTCATAATTTTTCAACAGTTGGGTTACTCCACGAACATCAAAGCCATTAACAACGAATGTCACGTATGCTTGGTCAGATGAAGTAAGTTCTTTTATAATTCCAACCACGCGATCCAGTATGGGAGTAACACGATAACTGCCCAGTTTGTATGCTGATGTAAATATTTCCTCAGTGCGTTTGAAATGACTTTCCTCGATCCTTTCTCTTAAGGACTCCATTACTGTTTCGTATGTGATCGAACTTAAGGCTTTTCCAGGTCGCCTGAATACCTCAACCTGATTCTGCGATCCTTTAAGTCTCAGAGGACTCTTCTGCAATTCATCCACAAATTTTCTTATGTCTTCTTTAAGACTGTCGTTCTGCAGAAACTTGCTAATTTCTACCGCATTGTCCAGCCTATTAAGTTCGTCTATCGGCACTAATTCTATAGACGGTTTGAGTTCTACCGTTTGCGGAAGCTCTTTCCAGCGAGATGAAAGTGAATTTGAGTATCTCGACTCATATCCAAGACCATTAACTTTAAGATAATTTAAAACTGTATCATTATCCCAAGTATGCGATATGACGTTGCAATTTACGTCAACGGGGGTATCGTAAAGGTGATAAAGGTGTCTGATATCTTTATTTGTGGAAAACATTAGAACAGCAGAGACTTTATTCGTCTTCAGAAATCTAATTAGACTTTTACTCTTCGGTCCTCTTATAATCCTGTCTCGAATGAGCTCATCTGTGTCGGGAATAACCAAAAGGTCTGGAGAAACTCTGTCTATATATTCAAACATTTCCGCTGGATCTTCGGTGAGATTAATAAAAGTTAGCTTGGCGCTTTTATTCGCCAGATCAGGAAAAGGAGTATGTATCGAAATATTTGAAATGAGTTTTTTAGGATTTCTCATTTCCGGAGACTGTAAAAGACAATTCCACAGCCATCTTTTGTCATAGTAGAGTTTCCCAGTATACTTTTCTATTTCAGTCAATTTCAGGTCAACGACCCCGTTTTCGTTAAACCGTGATCTTTTTCTTTTTTTATTCAGTTTAATCTCATCAAGGTTTCTGATGCAGTTTTCTCCGTAAATAGATGAGAGCTCTTTCCTAAACCTGTTCTTACATTTCAAGAAACTTTCGGTACAGTCCCCTCCCGATCTGTTTCCCTGACCAATTTTTCTGATCTCATATTCCGTGACAACCTTACGTTGGATTACATCGACCCCGTCAAGGTTTTTCATTTCTGATTTGATCTCTTCCGAAATCTCGAAATTCGAAAAAGAATGGTCAAAGAAAACAGAGTTTCTAAATAATTCAGAAATACTTGGCACTCCTATATGTGTGAAATCAGAATTGTATGAAGAACTCACATCCACAATCATCATTCTCTTATCCTTATTGGTTGTCAGATATTCCACTGCAAGAATCGGAATGAATTTTACCGTGTCCCATGGCCAAGTGACAATTATATGGAGAGGAGAGTTTAATTGGCTTACCCATTTTATATACTCTTCCTCTATGATGTTGGGTTTAATTTCCCAAACAAGGGGCATATTTGTAAGAAAATCCCTGGCTTTTGCCCCTTCATTCTTGGATACCTCTTCTACTGTACTGTGAAACACTGACCGGTTCAGGTTCACTCTATTATGGAAAGTGCAACCACAATTTAGACACCTGAATCTGCCCGCATCTTCTTGTTCTAAGCCAGCTATCCCGTTATGCGGTTCATGACAGTTTGGACAGGTTGGCAGGTAGTGAAAATAGAACTTCATGTTACTAGTTTCCTTAGTAAAGTCAGAATCTGGTAAGCAACTTCCTGATCTTCTAACATCAGTGCCAGTTCGTAATTTGTAACCATGCCAGCATAAGTGACATTGGCAGACCCCGTTATTACTCGCATTCCGTCACTTACGATGACCTTCGCATGAAGCACTTCGTTTCTTATTTTGTGAATTGTAAGATTGCTATACCGTTCCTCCAGAGAAGTTATTTCCTTGGCGGAATTGGCAAATGTAGGATCCTCCGGATAATAGATAAAAACTTCGACGGTAATTCCCCGTTCTAGGGCTTTTCTTATTCTTTTAATAATAACTTGGTCTGACACGGAATATATTGTTAAGGAGAGATTTTCTTTAGTACTGTCGATCATTTCACAGACAGTGGAGGAAATAGATCTAATTCCGTACCCCACCCATCTTTCTCCCGATGTCACTAACTTGACGTCGCCTGATCTCAATCAATCACCAGTTATTATGTGCCGATCAAGAAACATGTTCCTGTGTTCACAAGATGTCTCCGAAGTAAAAAGACAGCTATAGCATGCTGAACCATTTTCCCTATTTGGCGGCTTTCTAGACTCAAAACAAAGCGGGTCATTAGAGCAGAAGGTATTTTTATCATCTGCTATCCCAATTATCTCTTCCAAATTTCGCATATTGGCAAGTCCAACGAGTCCGCCCATGCTTCCATCTTCACCTGCAGAAGCCGTGTAAATAAGTATTCCACCTTTCTTGAACTCTCTGTCTAAATATATTCTTTCTCTTATGGAGGCAGAGGAATATCCAGCGTAATGAGCCAAGGCTCTGATAAGAGAATGCGACAGTGTATGAAACCACACAAACAATGGTTGCCTTGGAAGATTCTCCCAGTATTGATGCCCTCTGTCCAATCCAGATATCGATTTGTTGTCTTTATCCCATGTATTCCAAGACTCACCTTTAAGAATCCCCGAGTCTTCGTCGACCGTAATGAACAACCCTTCCCCTTTCCCTTCGAAACCCGGATACCACGTGAATTCACCATATCGTGACCCAGAACTGATTCGTAGATCATTTCCCGCTCCGCCGATTCTGTCGACCTGTTCTATATAGGGGGTTCTGTGATAACCTATCTGAGCAGTCACTGTTCTGAGCATAGGCACAGGATAAACCTTCAGACGAGGAATGTTTCTCCTGCTTGCATTCACAGAAATTGGTCCTGAGATACTGAATGTTTGCCCTGAACGAATCTCACCTGAAGATAAGGAGTCATACTCTTCATAAACAAAGTCCAAGAACTTTTTATTTTTATCGGTGAGTCTAACAAAGAGATTTTTCAG
>JAKAUD010000056.1 GCA_021827885.1 Thermoplasmata archaeon
AAATGCTCCGAAATTCTTGGCAATAAGGACTTCTTCATAATAGGGGTTGATTTGAAGAAGGATAAAGAAACACTGGAGAAAGCTTACAATGATTCGAAAGGCGTCACCGCAAAATTCAACCTCAATCTTATAACACGAATTAGAAAGGAATTGAATTCCGACATAAAGGAGGATGATTTCTATCACAAAGCTGTCTATAATGAGCGAGAAGGAAGAATAGAAATGTACCTGATAGCAAGGAGATCGTTCGTCGTGGACATTTCAGGACACCGGATAGAGTTTTACCAAGGGGAAAAGATCCATACCGAGAATTCATATAAATACTCGGTAGATCAATTCACAAATATTTGCAGGTTATCTGGGTTAAAGACAGAAAAAGTTTTTACTGATAGTGAGAGAAAATTTGCATTATTTGTTCTTAAAACTGAGAAATCTGCATGAAAATTCTAAATCTCTTAATGGGAGAAGTGTTTTGTTTTTTAGACCTCAGGAATCTCATGAATGGGTTTACTTTGAAACGATATTGAAATTATGAATCATCCTGCATTCATCTTGTTTTTAACTGAATTTATAATTATCTGAATAACCAGGATTAAATTAGGGATGCCTAAATTAACAGAAAAATTATTAAAGGAGTGAATATTGGATCATTGCTATGAAAATACTGTTAGCGTTCGACGGTTCGGAAGGTGCGAAACTGGCCCTTAAATTTGCCCTTAAATTTAAGGACGTGATAGAAAAGATGACTGTTCTATATGTTACACCAGCAGTCATGGGATCAGGGCCGACATTCGATTCATATGTTCCATCCACTGTATATATAAAGCAGGATGAAGCAGCAGATAAGATATTGCAGATATCATCAACAATGCTCTCTGATTCAGGAGTTAATTTTGACATTGAGAAGATGGATGCGACAGGTGATCAGATCGCCAAGGTTATAGTAAGGGCAGCAGAGGAGAAATCCTGCGATATGATTATATCTGGAACAAGAAAATTGAGCGGCCTCAGCAAGGTGATCCTTGGATCGGTCAGTTCTGAAATAGTTAAATTAAGCAAAATACCTGTCCTTATCTGTCCTCCTCCTGACTAGGGGTTTAATCATCATTAGATTGGGTCCAAATAAAGAGCCTTTTTATATTGATATACAATTATCTGGTCGCATAATATGGGTAGCATAAGATCTTCAGGTATCAAGAAAACAGCCGAGTCACTGGTAACCTCATTTCCTGGAAAGTTCAACCTGGATTTTCATGAAAACAGGGAGGTAGTCAGGCAGGTTGTAACCGTTCCTTCAAAGAAAACACTTAACAACATTGCAGGTTATGTAACCAGATACATGCTGAAGCTCGAGTCAAGACGCAAGAAGGAAGAGGAAGAGGTAGCTCCACCTGTATAACCTATTTTGCATTATTGATCATAGTATTCATTCAATTCCCTCGGCACCATCCTTGGTTTTTTTGCTATGGACCGCACAATCGCTTTGGCAAGGTTGAGGTTTGTTACAACTGGTATGTTTTTAGCTGTCGCAACTCTCCTTATTTCAAATCCATCAGCAATGGATCCAGTGGAACGGTTCGGCAAATTTATTATCATCATTATATCCTGGTTCTCAAGAATATCCCTGACTGTAGGTCTTCTTTCATCCCCTATCTTGAATACAAGAAAAGATTCTACCCCTTTTTCCCTCAGGAAATTATGCGTGCCAGGAGTAGAGAATAAAAGTATGCCCTCTCTCTTAAGATCCCTTGCGACATCTATTATCATATCTTTGTAAAAATCATTGACTGAGATCAGGCATCCTCCTGATCCATTGAATTTGTGATTCTGGATATTGAAAGCTTTCAGAACAGCTTCTTCGAACGTTTTTCCGATCCCGAGACCCTCGCCAGTTGATTTCATTTCAGGGGATAACAGGATATCATGTTCCGGGAACCTTTTGAACGGAAAAATTGGAACTTTGCAGAAGAAAGAGGCAGGCTCAATCATTGCACCTTCTGCTCTATCTATGCCCAGAGAATACTTTATTGCTGTAAGGGTGACATCCTTTCCGATAGCTTTGGAAACATAGGGAACACTTCTGCTCGATCTTGCATTCAGCTCTATTATGTATATACCAGATTTGTTTAGGGCTATCTGAAGATTTGACAGTCCTTTTAAGTGGAATTCTTCTGTCAGGCGATCCACGATTGAAATAATCTCCTCCCTTGAAGCATCGTCTACCAAATTCGGTCCAATGACTGACATAGCGTCGCCAGAATGAATGCCCGCCTCTTCTAAATGAACAGATATCCCTGCGATCAGACTCTTCTTTCCGTCAGAAATAAAGTCCACATCAAGTTCAGTTGAATTCTCGAGATATTCACTTATCAGTACAGGATGTTCTGGGAACGACGTTAAAACCTCTCTTATTCTTGATATTCCTGCAGTTCTGTCATATATTATGTCCATTGCGCGCCCGCCAATGATAAATGATGATCTGATGATGACAGGAAGCCTGATCTTGTTGAAGCCGATTATAGCATCATTTTCATTCCTTACTATTGAGAAAGGGGGTTGCTTCAGGTGGAGTTTTTCAATCGCCTGGGCAAATTTTGTTCTTTCCTCAATTCTCTCTATATCCGATGGCTTTGTTCCAATGAAACAGTCTTCGCCGAATAATTCTGAAAGGCCGGCGGCCATATTCTGTCCTGTCTGTCCAGAAAACTGAATAATTATACTCAGCTCTCTCTCAGCATGCATAATATTTGAGACATGTTCCAACGTCAGAGGCTCAAAATAGAGTTTGCTTGAAAAATCAAAATCGGTTGACACTGTTTCCGGATTGCAATTTATCATCAGTGATTCAATTCCAAGAGATCTGAGAGCAAGCGATGCCTTGACCGATCCATAATCAAATTCCAGCCCCTGGGCAATTCTGTTCGGTCCGGAGCCCAGAATCAATATCTTTTTTGAATCTGTAATCGTGTTCTCATCGTTTCCGTTATACGTTGAGTAAAGATATGGAGTTGAGGATGTAAACTCCGCAGAGCATGTATCTATGGCCCTGAATGAGGGCATAATGGAATTTTCCATCCTGTACCTGATTATATCAATCTCATGCAGTCTGCTGAGAGAAGCAATTATAGAATCTGATACGCCAAGTTTTTTGAGTTCCCGTAAATTAAGCGGTATTTCCCCAACTCTTATCGCTTTGATTCCCGCAACAATATTCTTTATCTTTTCTATGAAATAGACATTGATACCTGAATATCTCGAAATTGAATCTGCATCAATGCCAATCATCAGTGCATCAAATATTGCGTAAAGCCTAAGATCATTTGGTCTTGCAAGAAGCGATATTGTTTCTTCACTGGATCGATATAACCTTAGCTTTCTGCTCTCAGGTGTATCAAGAGACGCTATTGCCTTCATAAGGCTCTCCTCAAAAGTCACGCCAATCCCCATAACCTCCCCGACGGATCGCATCTGTACACCTATCTGCCTGTTGACAGCGAGCTTGTCAAACGGCCATCTCGGTATTTTTACTGTTATGTAATCAAGCGACGGCTCAAATGCAGCGGAAGTGTTCTTTGTAAGTGGATTCTTTATCTCAGTGAGATTATAGCCAAGTAGAATACGCGTCGATATTCTGGCAATAGGATAACCAGACGCCTTGGAGGCAAGTGCAGAAGATCTTGAAGTTCTGGGATTAACCTCAACCACATAATAATCCCCTGTTACATCATCGATGGCAAACTGTATGTTGCAGGCACCTATGATGCCAATGGCAGAAATTATCTTTATCGCCGCTGATCTGAGCTTCTGTATTTCGTTATCACTCAGGGTCTGGCTCGGTGTCACTACAATTGACTCTCCGGTGTGAACGCCCATTGGGTCCAGGTTCTCCATATTGCAAATGGATATGCAGTTTCCTGCGTTGTCCCTGATCATCTCGTATTCGATTTCTTTCAGTCCAAGAATAGATTTCTCAATTTCGAGTTCTTCTCCGGGATTGTCAGAAAAGAAATTAGCTGCATAGGAATTCAGTTCATCCAAATCCTTTACAACAACGCCCCCCATGCCTCCAAGAGAGAATGATGTTCTTACTATATACGATGATTCCGGGATCTGCCTCAGGAGGTCATGCAGGTTGTCCTTTTTCGCGACAAATGAATCCGGGACGGGTTCGCCTATCTTTTTCATGAGTTCATGAAACTTTCTTCTATCTTCTGCGATTTCAATACTGCCGGGAGAGGTGCCCAGAATCCTTACGGAATCACCAAGAACGTTTTGTCTGTGAAGTTCCATTGCAGCATTTAGCGCTGTCTGCCCGCCAACAGATGCAACTATAGAGTCGATTCTTTCTTTTTTAATTATACTCTTTATAACCTCTGAATTTATCGGTTCAATGTAAATTCTATCCGCGATTGAATAATCTGTCTGAATCGTTGCGGGATTTGGATTTAGCAATGTAACATGGAGGCCATTCTCTCTTATGACAAGACATGCTTGCGATCCTGAATAATCGAATTCTGCGGCCTGGCCGATAACCACTGGACCTGATCCAATTACAAGAACGTTTCTAATTGCAGAGTCGAGCGGCACTATGAATCAACCTTCTTCTTAATCATGTCAAAGAAAGTAAGCGTGTCATTGGGACCAGGAGATGCTTCAGGATGATACTGCACGCAGATCATTTCCTCCCGGTCAGATAACATCTCTGGCGTATTGTCGTTAGCATCCCATCTTTCCACTTCCAGACCGGATGATTTGGCTGAGTCATAATCAACTGCATACCCATGATTATGTGAAGTAATCCATATCTTAGCGGAATCTGTTACTGCATGATTTGTGCCGCGGTGTCCAAACTTCATCTTATATGTTTTTGCTCCATATGCAAGGGATATAATCTGCTGCCCCAGGCATATGCCATAAATTTTCTTCTTACCAATGTTTTCAGAAATAAATTTTACGACATTCCTGAGATATTTTGATTTAGGGTCCCCAGGTCCATTTGAAATGAAGATTGCATCGTAGCCAGAATCGGGGAAGGATGCGTTATAAGGATAGACGGATAGGTTGGATACCTCAGACATCCTTGCTATGAGGGATCTTTTGGCCCCTGTATCTATAAAAAGCATCTTCCTGTCGCTTTTGGCGTTTCTTATTTCATATACCCTGTCTGGTATACACTCCTTCCACAGATCCCTGTCCGTAGGGTCACGTTTGAAATCCAAATCCTTCTCTGTCTGTGAGATCCAGGCCCTCAACACTCCATTTTCCCTGATCTTCCTTACCAAAGACCTTGTATCTACACCATCAATTCCGGGAACACCTGATTTTTTGAGAAAATCAGAAAACGGATCTGGAAAACCACCCTGCTTTAAGGAATGATGTGAATCCATGGTGATGACACCTGCGACCTGAGCTTTATCTGATTCCAAGCTACCCTTTGAAAGGGGGTAGTTTGCTATGGTCGGGAAAGCAAATACCAAAATCTGGCCTCTGTATGAAGGATCAGTTATCGATTCCAAATATCCAGACATCGATGTTGTAAAAACAATCTCGCCATATGAGTCTGATAGAGAACCAAATCCCCTGCCCACAAAAACAGTTCCATCTTCGAGGATCAACCTTGTCATTTTCTAAATCTAAAGTACGGCATATCCATTCTCATTATAATATTCTGCTTTGCAAAACAGGCATAAGGCTTTTTTAATAATGCGGATTCAATAACAGATTCAAAATGGAAAGCAGATATAATGTGCGATCTCTTAACAGAAGGATCTTTTATATCGGTTTTGCACGTTTCATCCGATCTACTGGCCGATCTTCAACCTTTATATTCCTCCCTCTTGTATTTATCGAGTTTTATCATCTTTCCTTTATCATCTCAGGAACTTTACTGGGATTTGCAACACTGATTATGGCTTTCGTTCAGTTATACTCTGGAAGGTTAACAGATACACTGGGAAGAAGATTCTTTATGATTCTGGTTCCACTCCCAAACATTGTATTCTATTTTTTGATGTTTCTTGCTGTTCTGAGACATCTCAGCGTGTATCTGCTGATAGGTAGCTGGTATTCTTCAGTTATAATAAACGCACTTCAATTTCCAGCACTTCAGGCTGCTGTTGCAGATCTCAGCTCTCCTGAAGACAGGCTTTCGGCTTTCACGACGGTAAGGATAATGGTAAATATAGGCACAGCAGTTGGGCCTCTTATCGGCGGCTTTCTTTCTGGCATAGGATTCGAGTATATCTTCCTCGTAGCATCAATTACAACTTTGATAGAGATATACACACTATACAGGGCAGTTCCTGAAACCATGATCAAAGCCACAGACTCCATGAGCGTAACTAATTCAAAAGATCTCACGAAAACCCTTGGCAACAGGTTTTTCCTTTCTTTCGTGCTGGTGGGTGTTTTATTCATGTTCTTCTACCGGCAGAGTGGCATTTCCCTCTCAATTTACGCCATTGTACTGACGAAATTGCCCCTTATTGATCTCGGCTACCTCTATGCCCTAAACGGAATTCTTGTTGTTCTGCTTCAGTTCAGGATACTTAAGCTGATGACTTCCAGGTATTCTGCAATGGTATGGCGTGGAGTTGGTGTAATCTTTTATTCGGCTGCTTTTCTGATACTATCCATATCACCACTTTTCTCAGTAATCATCCTGTTCATGATAGTTTCTACAATCGGGGAAAACTTCACTTCACCAACAACACAGACGATCGTCACTGGTATTGCACCTGCAAATCTGCGTGGAACCTATATAGGGGCGTACAGTTTTTACACAAGCTTTGGCAGTTTCGCAGGATCGATCCTGGGTCTTCTAATGCTTTCCTATTTACGAGGCATCACAGCATCTTTCTGGATAATTATTGCTTCCGGTACGATGTTTGTTGCAGTTATGTATTTCCTCCTGGACAGAATCAGGCATCGGAAGTTAGCGAGTATAAAAGTCCAGGCATAATCCAATTTCAATTCTAAAAAAAGGTGAAATTCAATATTACCTGATATCCAAGAATACGGATCTTAGAGGGATTGAAAAATCAATCAACAACAATATCGTATTTCTTCATATATTCCCTTGCAAAATCAAAACCTTTCTCAAAATATTCAATATTCCTGACAATACTCTTTTCAGGAAACATCGTCTTTATTGCAAGCTGGAAGTCTTCTTTTTGAATGTCAAATATGTCAGATCCACAAAATACCCCTGCCACAACCGAATTAATCATCTTGCGGTCGCTCGCCGTTGTAATGAAGATGTCAGGATCAACAGGAATCAATGTATTTCTGCTTGAAATTTCGGAAAGTATTTTTCCAATTTCCGGGTACTCCATGCCCTTAACGGAAAGAGTGACCGGTACCATCTTCTCAAGTCCTATTATGTAGAGAATGCCATCCTTGACCTGACTCAGATTGTTGAGTGCCTCA
>JAKAUD010000076.1 GCA_021827885.1 Thermoplasmata archaeon
TAACATAGGGATTCTTCCTTGCTTTTCCTTCAAGCCCTGATCTAGCACCTGTGAGGAACTGTTCCTTCCATATCTGGTATGTCGATGGAGATATGCCATACTTACGGCATATCTCAGTTATTGGTTGGTTTGTTGAGAGTGATTCGAATATGATGTTGTATTTCTCCTCAACGGTATATGTCTTTGTTGTCATGATCACATTACCTCCGGAATATTCAAAAACATTGCTGTAAATGCAATGTTTGCATGCGGAAAGTTTAGGAGATTTGAAAACCCCTCCCTCCTTGACCTCCTACCCCACTTATATATTATTATAAATATACAAACCGATACTATATTGTGCCATTTTAAACTGGTGCTAACCACATACCAAGCCACTGGAAGAACAGAGACATCCTCAAACACAATCTTTCCATTATGGATACCAAACCATCTACCTTTTTGGGAAAACGCAATAATACTATGTCATGAACGCAGTCGGTGAGCGCAATGCGGGAGAACTGCACGTTGCGTTCGACGAGGGGTTGCTGGGTAACGCCAGCGACCTACTCTATCAATAATCTTGGTGAAGTGACCTAACGACCTTTTGCTGCCATAGGCTCCAAAGTAATTTTTGCGAAACTCAAGTTCTTACACTTATCCTAGGTTGTTGAAACTTCCATTGACCATTTCCATACAGGTTTGACATGGATTGTTTTGTTTCCGATCCTGAAATAGTCCTCCTGATCAAATGTTAGCAGCAGACCTTCTGACAATTTAGATGCGTGTGCTATAAACCTCACATCTAAATTGGAGGATGCAGGCAGGAATTGAAAATGTCTGAAAATCATTTCCTTATTGTTGAAATGATTTTAGAATATTCTTCCGCTGTTATTTCTCCTCTTGCAAATCTCTCCTTTGCTATGTTCTCCGCACTGCCGGATTCGTAATTATGGTGATTTGTGTCTGTTCCTCGAAGCATATCGAGGAAAAAGTAAATAAATACCAGCACAAATATTACAGATATCGCTCCTATTATTGGCATTATCACGACCATTCCATAGTATCCGCCCATCATTCCGAATGTCCCATATGTGCCATTAGAAGGGAACCCACCAATTGCAGCCATGATTATGGCGATGGCAGCAACCAGCACTACAAGGCCAATGAGAATCCACATCATGTTTTCAATCTTCTTTTCCATGTTTATAATATATGCTGGAAAAGTTCTTAATGCCTGCCTGAAACATGTTTCACGAAGAAAGAATTATCTCATTTGTCACGCCTTTCCTCATCTTAACAATCACACCTTTTCTCTCAAGTGAATCCAGTGCCCTGGAAACAGATGCCTTTGAGATCTTCAACGAAGATGCAATCGCGCTTTGAAGCATCTTATTTTCGTGGGCCCTCAAAAGCCTGATTATTTCCAGTTCATTTTCCGGGAAATTTGCGGGCGTGAAACGTGTTTCAGGGATCACATGCACATGTTCATCACCTGCTTTGTAATCAACAAAGACGATCTTTTTTCGTTCCTCTAGCAATGGCGAGGATATCCTGATGATGCTGATGGCAGATAGCAATGAGATTCCGACATTTACCGCCACAATCCCAATGAACAGGTAGAGGTAGAACCAGTTTACATATTCCCCTATAAACATAACCGTTGCAAATATTGTCGTTGCGATAACGGTAATCAGAAATGACAGGAACAAAGAAACAACGTAAAATTCAAGGCGCTTTACCTTTTCATTCATATTCAACACAAACCATTTCTTCATCCTGCCAATTTCTGGCAGCACTATCCTTTCATTATTCCTCTGATTCTTCCGTGGATGTTTCCCCTGAGAAGAAGGGAATTCATCACTACCGAGGAAGAACTCATTCCCATTGCAAGCGCCGAAAACATTGGGAGGAATGAATATATGGACAATCCAAGGAAAGGTACAAGGATTCCGGCAGCAATAGGGATCAGCGCCGTGTTATATCCAAATGCCCATCCGATGTTCTGCTTAACCTTCCTTATTGTTTTATTCCCGATGATTTTTGCATAAACGATATTCTCCAGATCATTATTGAGCAATATAAGGTCACCACTTTCCCTGGCTATATCGGTTCCGGAAGCCATCGCAATGCCTACATCCGCCGTCTCCAGTGCCACCGAGTCGTTTATCCCATCTCCCGTGAATATGACATAATCTCCTTCCATCTGGTATTGCTTTATTATTTCGGATTTCCCTGAGGGCAGAATCTCCGCATGAATATCATCAATGTCCAGCTGCTTTCCAATCCTCATTGCCTCAGAGGAGGAATCACCGGTCACCATGGATATCTTCATTCCCATTGATTTCAATTGTTTTATTGCTCCTGCAGCCTCTTTCCTGATCTTATATGAAAGCGATATATTTCCGGCCCTATTTCCATTGATGCTTATTTCCACTGTTGAGCCTTCCATGGCTTTAACCCTGTTAACCTGAACAAGCATTCCATCGACAGTTCCCTTAATTCCAACTCCGGGCATCTCCTCCACGTTCACTGCCGGGCGCATCTTGATATTTCTTCCCTTTGCCATTGCAACGATGGCCTTTGCAACGGGGTGGTTTGAGTTTGATTCTAATGATGCAGCAAGTCCGAGAACCAGTTCTTCCTCAAATTCTCCAAGGATTGAGAATTCTGTTACGGTGGGATCAGCTTCGGTTAGTGTCCCGGTCTTGTCAAACACTGCCCTGTTGGATTTGGAAAGCCTGTCCATGGCGCTTGAATTCTTGATGACAATCCCATTTTCTGAGGCTATGTTTGAAGAGATGAGAAGCGTAATTGGACCGGCCAAACCTATTGCACATGGGCATGCAATAACCACCACAGAGACAAACACAAGAATCGCAATCTCCAGTGGAAGCGTGTAACCTATGCTGGAAAGGTAAAAGTACCAGAACAGGGACGCAGAAAAAGCAGCTACAATGACTACTGGAACAAAGATAGATGAAAAGGCATCTGCTATCCGCTGAACCTTTGCCCTTCCCGATGCAGCCCTCTGGATCATGTCATAAATCTGGCTGACAGTACTGTTTTTTCCGGTTCTCACCACGCTGATCATCAGCGTTCCATTGAGGTTCTTCGTACCGGAAGTGACCTCATCTGGAGCTGTTTTGAGCACCGGATCCTGTTCGCCGGTGAGCATGGATTCATCAACCTCACTTTTTCCGTTATATACTATTCCATCTGCAGGGATTATGTCGCCGGGCTTTGCCAGGATCTTATCTCCAGGCGCCAACTGGTCTGTGGGCTTGTCAATTATGTCCCCATTATCCATGATGCAGTGGCTTATATTTGGTATAATTTCAATCAATTTCCTTGCTGCCTTGTTAGCCCTTGCTTTTGTCATATTTTCTATAAAATTGCCGGTCAGGATAAGTGTTATTATGAATGCAGAAGCATCAAAATATACACTGGCGGAAGGTATAGCCCCGGGAATGATTGTTATAAATGCGGAAAAAAGGAATGCTGTCAGTGTTCCCATGGATACGAGAAGATCCATGTTTGCAGCCTTTCCAATGATGGAATGGTAAGCGCCTTCATAAAAGCCATAACCTGAATAAAATTGAACCGGCAGGGCCAGAAGCAGCAGTAGATAATTCCTGAAGAACAGTGAGGATGGCGCAAGATACGTGATTGATAGGATGGGAACAGAGAGCACCCAGCCAACTATAAGTCGCTTCTTCAGGGATTCAGACGCCTTTTCGGGTGATGAGAACTGGTACTGGCATGCCTTTGAGCAGAATAGAAATTTTTCTCCATCCTGGACAGAGAAAAGGTCTGCGTTGTCGGGAACAAACATTCCGCAGACAGGATCGGTAGGCATTTCCACCAACTTATCTGCTGTGCTTCAGGGGGTTTTTGTCAAATTCTGTCTTACAGTGCTCACTGCAAAAGTAAAATTTCTTCCCCTGGAATTCGCTTTTAAATTGTGAATCCTCTTTCACTTTCATGTTGCAAATAACATCTTTTGCCATGCATACATAATGCTTAAGATGCTCTTAAATCTGTTTTTTAGTGATTAGTTATAACCAATATTTGCATTATTCGCACTGACAATGCGAAGATTAATACTAAACTTCGTGTTATGAATATAATGAATGTGAAGAATATACTTCGGGACCAACAGGGAGAATTCCAGCGTATTATCCACAAGGATAACTATATCGAGCGTGAGTTCAGCAAAAACTATGAAATCTATGAAAAGAGCACCTTAATCAAGACCATTGTTGGAGTGAGGCGGGCTGGAAAATCAACGTTTACGGCTTCAATGCTTTCAGGAAAAAATGTGGAATATGTGAATTTTGATGAGAGAATTCTTGTGAACGTCGATCCAGATGATATACTTTCATCATTGGTTGAGCTGAACGGTGAGTTCAAGATAATTTTTCTTGATGAAATCCAGAATGTGGACGGATGGGAATTATTTGTGAACAAGCTGCACAGGAATGGTTATAATGTATTTCTTACGGGTTCAAGCTCCAGGTTGTTGAGTAAGGAGCTTTCCACTCACCTCACAGGAAGGCATATTTCGCTTGAAATTTTTCCCTTCAGTTTCAGGGAATACTTAATTTCAAAGAAGATTAACCGAAACCCGGAAACAACAAGGGATGAGAATTTGATTAAGCACGAGCTGGACAATTACATAAACAATGGTGGATTCCCGGAAGTAGTAAACGGTGAGAGACCGGGGCCCTACCTTAAGAGCTTATATGACGACCTTGTGGAAAAGGACATAATTTCCAGGTTCAACATATCGTATAAGAGCACTTTCAGGGAGATAGCCATGACCATGATCGGAAATGCCGGGAAATACGTAAGTTATAATAAAATAAAGAATGATTTTGGATTGAAAAGCGACCACACAGCAAAAAACTATTTATCGTATCTGGAGGAGTCCTACCTGATTCTTCAACTGAAGAAATTTTCATTCAAGCCAAAGGAGATAGAGAAAAGCGCAAAGAAAATATACTGCATCGATACCGGCATGATCAATCATGTATCATCAAGATCAACCGAAAACCTTGGGAATATGATGGAAAACATCGTCTACATAGATCTCTTGAGGAGGAGAAGCTATTTTAAGGGAAACATGGAAATATACTACTTCAAGGACTACAGCGATCATGAAGTTGACTTCGTTTTAAAATCAGGAATAGATGTAATAGAGATTATCAATGTGACATACTCAGAAAACAAGGATGACCTGGAGAAAAGGGAAATAAAATCACTCATTAGTGCGTCGGCATTGCTCCATTGCACTAAGCTTACTCTGATAACGTGGAATTATGAAGATATTTTCAGTTATGAGGGAACCTCTATCAGAGCAAAACCGCTGTGGAAATGGTTGCTTCAAGCTTGACATGGGAAATCATTGATATTTTCGATCGATATCCATTTTAGATACAATTACATAATTTACCAATTGGTAAAAATAGGTATTCTACTAAATATCATCCAAAGAAAGAGCTGGAGACCATCGCTAAACTCGGTGGGAAACTACACATTTTACTGCTAAATTTGAATATCGAAGACGCGTCTTTAGAAATATCAATAGGCTAATGGAATCGCGCTGATACCATGTTCAAAGTTTGAATTGAAAATCTTGAAAAACTCCTGCTTATTCTGTGAACCTCCTCCCTGCTGGCCAATTTAACCAAGCAGAACCCGAAATATAAGGAGTGGGCACAATCAATTTTCATGCTTCAATGCCACTTATGAAGATTCATTCAAAAAAACTTTGGAGATTGGTTATGAAGGTCAATGGTAAAGTGTTAAAAAGAGAGATTTCAGGCGGACGATTCTTTTCTGGTTATTTGTCTGGAAATAAGGGGAATTCCTGCGAGAATGGCAACAGAAACAACAGAGAGGAAGATCCATGTCAACCTTGGATCAAAAATGAATATTGTCAATAGACTGGTTCCCACAAGTGGGGAGAGTGCAAAAAACATTCCGCTTATTGCTGAGTTGGTTCCAAAAAACTCCCCTCTTCTATGCGGAGGAGATATTTTTGATACTATTATCTGGGGAATTATTATAGTCAGATTTTCACCAAATGAAATCAGGATTACTACCGCTATCAGTTCAATGTAGAGGGTGAGAAACCCAAACAAGAAATACCCTACTCCGAATAATAATGAACCCAGAGAGAAGGCTTTCAACTCACCTATTGCTGATATAATCTTGCTGGCAGAACCCTGCAGGACAACAACAATAACAGTGTTTATGCTGTAAAGAACTGTTATTTCCTCTACCGTAAGTGAATCATACCTGGTCATATATAAAGGAAAAACTGATGTTAACCATTGCTGGGAGAATAAAAGCGCAAAGGAAAGGAACAAAGATATTGTCAAGAGTGGTTTATCATTGGAGATGAACCTGTGCTTCGCAACCATTTCATTTTCTTTCCTTTTATACGTTTCAGGAACAAAAATAAGATACAGTAAGAGTTCAATGGTAGTTCCTGACGCAGTTATTAGAAAGAAAAGGGAAGGAGACAATGTCCACGCAACTCCTGCTAGAACTAATCCTATTCCTATTCCTGCATTGCTCGTAATTCTGTTTATGCTGAAAGCTGCGACCCTTTGCTCTTCGTCACTAAGATCTGTTATTGCACTGCTGAGCGCAGGTCTCTGCAGGGATGAACCCAGGTTAATTAGCATCGAGAAAGCGATAAATGGGATCTCCAGTGAAATAGCCGACGAAATGATGAACATAAGTGCCGAGGAAACGATGACAATGAGGCAGGATGCTATTATAATGGTCTTTCTCCCTATCTTGTCAGAAATATAACCTCCGTAGAGGCTGGCCAAAATTGAAAAGCCTCCCGAAATCGTGAATATCAACCCGATATCCAGATACCCAAGATGGAATATTTCAAAATAGTATAGTGTCAAAATAGTGTATAACGGAAACCGGCAAAATCCATTAATGAACCTGCCAAGCGAAATTATCTTGAGGCTTCTCCCCAGTTTCCAGAACATTTGAAAGCTTCAGCTAATGATAAATCAAGTATTTGCAGTTTTGCATGAAGAATTTGAATTATTCAAGAAAGACATTAGATAGGCATCCTGAAGAATGTTAAAAAATAAATAGCAACTCCCAATCTGCCCAAGTTAAGCTGGGATAGCCTAGCCTGGTAAGGCGCAGGTCTGGAAAGCCTGTGCTCTCGTAGCTCGGGAGTTCGAATCTCCCTCCCAGCGTACTTACAAAAATCAAGCTCTGCATAACGCTTTAACTTCTTGAAAATGCTGATGAGGATGAAGTAAAATTCTTATAAACACATTTTTATTTATCATCATGAGCGGGAATACCCACTCCTTCAGGTGTGGGATGAAAGCGAACTAAACGCTCAAATAGATGCATGAAATATATGTTTGCTGC
>JAKAUD010000124.1 GCA_021827885.1 Thermoplasmata archaeon
GCGGAGATGGCGTTGTTCCTTGCCCTTGTTTTGATTTTGCCATCCTCAATCCTCCATGTGAAGTATTTCCCGTAATACGATGCAATGGATTCTATGGTTTCTCTTACGTTTGGCCTGGCCTGTAATTTTTCAATCGCGGATCTTTTCTCAGATAGTTTCCTGTGGAAATCGGACAGTTCGTCACTTTCCCTCCTGGGATCATGGTAGAAGTATCCCCTGAGGCCCAGATCGTTCATGGTGAAATTTACTGACTTACAGAATATGGGCTCATCCTGGTACATGATGACACTGTCGGCACGATCCACGATTCTTGATGCTGAAGAGAACACATTCCTTATCGTTCTGGAAACCAGTGATGCCGCCATTATGTACGAATCGTCCTTCAACAGGATCAGATTCTCATGTGAGAAGAATCCCATGTCAAGGATGATCTCCATCTTCGGAATAAGTTTCCAGATGCCCTCAACAGTCCTCTTGAGCGTGACAACATCTGGAATGCTCCCGCTATATATCTCGAAGAACAGCGGTATGTTTCTCGATCTCTCCAGGACCATGCCCAGGTTTATCTGCTCGAGGTCGGGGTGATCCTTTGCATGCCCGTATTCCAGTATCCCGGCTGACCCGTATGATGGCAGGGATGTTATGTCATACAGCAGAGAATTTCCGGGATTGATCCTTGATATGAGGTCCCTGGAGAACTGCCTGTAGAGATCCGATTTGTCTATCCTGTCAAGAAGATCTGATATCCGCTGCGATTTCAGATCAACATTCATTGTTCGGGAAAGAGAAGTGCCGTCGAACCATGTGTCAATTGATGAAACCGGCAAAAACCTTACAATCTTTGACACCGCGATTGCAATGATCTCCTTCGATTCCGTTTCAGTGAGGTGCTTCTTCAGCATCTATTCAATGCCCATGTCCTTTACAATCTTCATAATGGGGATGAACGTGCCATGTATTAGGCTTCTCCTTGGAAGGGCACTCCTGATCTTTCTTATCCCGCCATTATCCTTTCTGCCAACATACCTGTAGTGGTAGCTTGTATTCCGTATCCTTAGATTGTAGTATGGCACTCTCTCATACACGTATGTTTTCCCTTTCACAACCTTTTCGACTGTCTGGTTCCTTGATGTAATGGTGGGAACTACCACCATTACTAATAAGTGTTGTCTTCATTCATGAGTCAATGATTTGGGGATAGATCACAACTTAATGGTGGTAAGAATTCGGAAGTTCAGGGATTAACGCCAGCTGAGACCGCACATAGACTTAGGATTAATTCTGTTCAGAGTCTCAGGCATGCTATCGAACGGCAGAATAGGGAAAGAGAAGAGAAAGAAAGAATCCTGAAAGCAATTGACAAGGAAAATGAAGCCAAGCAGAAAATGGAACAGGAAAGGCTTGAATACGAGGGAAGACAGAAGGATAAAGCCAAGAGGGAAAAGCTGAGGAAAAACATATTAGCCCCAAATACGGGCATATTTCCTTATGCCATAGATCGCCGGACATTAGAAGCGTTAGAATATGTCATGAAACGGCAATGGGAAAATAGTTTCTTCGTCGATTCTGAGGAACAGGAAATATATGTTCCTGAAAACCTTGATATCCTTGAGATTAAACTTGAACTGCTAATATCCGGGTTCCTCATTGAAATAAAAAAGAAATCACAAACTTTTGTGAAACCTTTGAAGGTTGGAATAATGCACAATGCCCTGATGAGCAAAATCCCTTTTGAAAAACAAAAGGTTAACATATTCACGCCGGCAAAGAATGATGAGGCATACGGAAATATCAAGAAGGCATTTAAGGTACTGATAACAGCTGGTATCATGAAATTCTTGGGGCTTAGCGATATATCATTTTCAGAACAAATAAACTTGGATTCGGTAAGGAATCAAATCAAATCTCTAGGATATTACGGTGAAATAGGATACAAACCTCTTGAAATTCTTGATGCGCTAAATAAGAAAGTTCTAGGAAAGACAGGTGATAGGCTTTATATTGTGAATAGTTTTGAAGATGCTGAGATAACTGAAGAAATATTGGACATATGGAATGATTTTGAGGCCAAAGCAATACTGAATTCACTGGTTAGGGAATATGTTTTAGATAAGGAAATAACTTTAGGCGATACTGTACAACCATTTCTGAATGACGTCCTTGACCTAATGCTAAAGCACCTTGAGTATAGGTATGTAATTGTATTTCCCCTGTTTCAAGGCTATGATGATATTCCCGAATTCAACGAGATGAAGTATATGCAATCTTTGCGGTCAATAATATACGACATGATCGTAAATTATTTCATTCAATTGCATGAAAATAGAGAAAAATATTAGGAAATATAGAATTGTGTAGGGAATAGCAAATATTGCTTTATTCCATCCCTCTTATCGGAACAACACAATTTAAAAGAATATGCGAATATAAAAGTGACTCTAATCCATCTTATGTTTTAGGGGGATGTATCTAAAATTATAAACGTTTTTGTTAGTATAATCTAACCCAGCAAATTCAGACCACGCAGTTAATATTAAAACGACTTCAGATTTAGAAAGTAACTCATTTACATTTTCAGAATATGCAATACCAAGCTTCGGATACGTTTGTGCAAAGTTAGTCATGGCCATTGGGTCATAAACTATAATGTCATGGTATCCCTCATTTTGAAGAATTTTAATGCACTGAAGTGCCGGCGTTTCTCTGATGTCGTCCGAATTTGGCTTGAAGGCCAATCCCAGAATTCCAATCTTAGTAGACCTATCTTTATGTTCATTAATGAAATCGCTGAGTAAAAAATTCATTATTTTTGAATTCATTAACAGGTTGCTTTCAAGCAATTCTGGTCTGAATCCTAGATCAATTGACAATTTGGCGATTGCTTCTGTATCCTTTGGAAGGCAGTATCCCCCGTAGCCACATCCTGGATAAATATACGAAACTATATTTGCGGGATTCCCTGAGAAACGTTTATCAAGGTGAAGAAGCTTGAATGCCTTTTCCACATCAATTTCACCGATTTTCTTTGCAACCATACTCATCTCGTTGGAATAACTTATGAGAGTTGAAAGGAGAGTATTAGAAAGATACTTCAAGAATTCTGCAGTGCGAGGATTAGTAAATATAACATCTTTTTTGAAACCTCTGTAAATTTCCATGATTTTTTTCCTGTCTTCTCTATCGCCATTTATACCTACAACTATCCTGTCAGGGTTCATAAAATCTTCCCACGCATGTCCTTCCCTTAAAAATTCCGGGTTCATGCCAACCAATAATTTGTTCTTCAATTTTGGATTCTTCGCGTAAATGTATTCCTGCATTTTATCTGTAGTTGATGGCGGTACAGTGGATTTTATCAAGATTATCTTTTTACCGTGTTCAATTTCTCTTTTGGATATAGCATCAAGGACTGATCTAATTTGTGAAAGGTCCGCACCTCCTTGGCTATCCTTTGGAGTTCCCACACAAAGGAAAATTGTATCTGAGCTGTCTATCAACTGTTCAATGCTCTCGGCAATGAAAAAATTCTTGGAGAGATTTCCAGACAGCACCTCCTTCAAATCTGGTTCGTAAAATGGGATCCTTCCAGATTTGATCAAATCAAGCTTAGAATCATTGATATCAAATCCAATTGTTGAAATACCACTTTCCGAAAATCCCAATGCAGTTGTGAGCCCCACGAAGCCAAGGCCTATAACACCTATCATTTCAGTGTATCCTCCTTAAGATATTGCAGAAATCTGGAGACTCCATTATTAACTGTAACTTTGGGATTAAATCTCAATTTTTCCCTTGCCTTTGCAATATCAGGCACTCTTCTCTTGGGATTGTTGACAAGGTAATCTGCATCGGGACTCTTCAAATACCTGACTTCAGTTTCTTGGTTGAATATTTTTCTCCCTTCTTCCACAAATATTTTGGCCAATAGAGAGATCCTAATTTCCGGTTTGTCCATTCCTATGTTAAAGTAATCGAATTTTCCATAATAAAGTGCTTTAAGATAACCTACTATAGCATCGGATATGTATGTGAATGTTCTCGTATCAGAACCATCAGAATATATTTCAATTGCCTTTTTATTAATTATTGAGTTGGCAAAATCAGCCGGAGCTCTTGCGTCATTTAATTTTATTCCTGGGCCGTAATTGTTAAATGGTCTGACAGAAACAATCCTCATATCGAACTCCTTGTTGAAGACGTAACACATGGTTTCTCCGAACCTCTTGGCCTCATCATAACAAGCACGTGGCCCATTGATGGCTACATTACCATAATACTCTTCATTCATCGGCACCTTTGCCTGATCCGGGTCACCGTATACCTCGCTGCTTGAAAAATTGAGAAATCCCCGCGGATCTCTTTTTGAAAAGTAGTCCAGCATCTTTCTCAGTCCCCAGACATTTGCATCAAGAGTAACTAGCGGGTGCTTTCTGTAATATGTTGGGGAAGCTATGGAAGCCATATGTATTATAGAATCATATCTGTCAATGTCAGAAATTGCACCAATGTCATCCTTTGCCACGTCGAACCCCTTAAGGTGAAAAAAGTCAAATTTTCTTGATAGGATATCGATCCAATCTGGTTTCCCAAGTATGAAGGTGTCCAGTGCAAGGATATTATTAATTTCGAGATCTGAGGCGTATTCTGATAGAAAATTGAGCAGATAATACCCGATGAATCCACCGGCACCGGTTACAACAATATTGGAATCATGAAATTTGCTTCTATCTGCGTCAGATAATTCATTGTATATGTATTCGAAATCCTCCTGCATCACTCTGTTTTCCATGATAAGCACCAATTCTTATTCCCTATAATAATCTAGTTTACCCCTCATCCATATGGAGAAATCCTTTATTCCATCCATAACTTGAAATTTCGGGAACCAATTAAGAAGTTTTATTGCCTTGGAAATATCAGCATAGATCCTGTCTACCCGATCCTCAGGTTTTGAAACTGAGCTTCCCACAGAAATATGGCTTGATGAATCTATTACTTGCTTCCCAATATTTGTAAAATCATGTATGGATGTATATATGCCAGTTCCTATGTTGATAATTTCATGTGTTCCTAAATTATCAATGGCTCTAATAGCTTTGGAAAAAGCAGTTGCAATATCCTTAATGTAAACAAAGTCCCTCTCTAGATAAGGATTATTCAGATGTATGTCCAGGTTGTTTATCAGGTTATACAGAAGATAGGGAACCAGCCTCCCCTTTGGTTCAAAAGGCCCATATGCCTGAAAGATTCTTAGGGTCATAAGTTTGGTATTTAATATTTTAGAATATAGATCCAGCATGTTCGATCCAATTGCCTTGGAAATACCATAAGAACTGTTTGGATTTGAAGGCATACTTTCTGCTATGCTTTCCTTTGATCCACTGTATTCAAAAGACGTTCCACAGTTTATCAACCAGCTAACATGGAATTTATTGCTGACATCAAGAATGTTGAATAGACCGCCAACGTTAGTTTCAAATATTGCATTATTGGATTTCTCCGTCGGATATGCACCATACTGAGCGCAGTTGATTATTCCATCCGGTCTAATATTTTCAACTGTAGAGCATGTTCTCTCATAGGAAGAAACATCAGAGCTTACTAGCCGAATTATGTCTTTTCGGTCTTCTAAACGCCAATTATACCTCTCACTCGTTGTCACGCCATAAATTTCATGATCTTCGTTTGCCAGGTGACTTGCAACATTTGATCCTATAAAGCCAGTTACTCCCGTGATAAGAATTTTAAGGGATTCCATTCAATCTCTCCATACTTTCCAAGCGGCATTGTTAGAATTCCACAATTCTTCAAGTTTCTTCTTGTCCGTGAGAGTGTCCATTGGCTTCCAGAATCCTCTATGTAGAAACGCCTGCATTTTACCTGTCATGGAAATTCTTTCCAGTGGGGCAGTTTCAAGAATAGTGTTGTCTCCATCGAGAAAATCAAAAATTTCCTTTGAAGCAACATAGAATCCTGCATTTATCCACTGTCCGTCGCCTAACGGTTTTTCTGTAAACCTGGTAATTTTATGTTTGTCATATATCTGTATTGACCCGAATCTACCAGGTGGCTGAACAGCTGTTAACGTAAGTATCGGTGAATGTTCCGTATGATATCGTAGCAGCTCCTTAATGTTAATATCTGCTACACCGTCTCCGTAAGTGAACATGAAATTCTCCTCCGAATCCAGATAAGGCTCAATTCTCTTTATCCTTCCGCCCGTCATAGTGTTAGGGCCTGTATCAACTACAGTAACTTTCCAGTCCTCTTTTGGGGGTTTAATGATCTTGACTTTTTGTGTTTCTAAATTGACTTCTATATCTCCATGATTAAGCGCATATTTTGAGAAATACTCTTTTATGATATTCTGCTTGTATCCTGCGCATATAATAAAATCATTGAACCCATAAAAACTGTATAATTTCATAATGTGCCATATTATGGGTTCTGACCCGATTTCCACCATTGGCTTAGGTCTGATGGAGGTCTCTTCGCTTAATCTCGTACCTAAACCTCCAGCAAGTATTGCCACTTTCATTGACACGAGAAGTGTAAAAGTATTATATATGTTATCACTGGTATAAACATGCCATTTGAATTTAAGAAAGCAGACATAGATGATATTGTTCTTATCAAAACCAAGCGGTCTGTTGATGATAGAGGATATTTTATAAAAGGATTTGAAATGGAATCTTTTTCCTCTTTTTTACGAGACCCCTTTGTTGAAGATTATGTATCACAGTCCAAGAAGGATGTTCTCAGAGGATTGCATTACCAGATTGAACCCAAAGCTCAGGGGAAGTACATTACTGTTCTTACAGGACGAATACTGGATGTTGCTCTGGATATTAGGAAGAATTCCAAAACATTTCACAAGTTTTCCATGAATGAGCTATCAGCACTGGGTTGGGATTCGGTTTGGATTCCAGAAGGATTTGCGCACGGTTTTCTTTCAATGGAAGATAACACCGTAGTTCTCAACAGGTGCACTGGTCAATTTGACCCAAGCCTTGAAAGAGGCATTAGATGGAATGACCCTTTTTTCAAAATAAATTGGCCTTTAGACGATCCAATTGTATCAGAAAAAGATAGTGGTTGGAGACTGTGGAGTCAAGAATAAAATGGTGGACTGCGTATCTTTATGGCTCTGTAATTTTTAATTGAATGTAATTATAGAATTTCTATGATTTATCTCTGGCTATCCGATTTGACATTGTAGCATTGTAACTTTTGTTTTCCATTTTTTGATTCTGGTACTGATCCTGGTTACTCTTACACCAAATTTGGGATACTTTTAGCTAAGTTTTATTACTTAAATATCATTAAACTTATATGTTATTTGAATCAAAAATTAGCAACTTCATGCTGACGAAAAAATACGCTAAA
>JAKAUD010000029.1 GCA_021827885.1 Thermoplasmata archaeon
TATTTGTTATCTGCTATTGTTATCTCTGAAGACAGTGAATCTGGCAGATTGGATCTAGTCAAAGCCTTTAAATTACCAAACAAATCAATAATATTAGCAAAATACATTTGGCTTTTAATATATATAACAATATGTATTGCTATTTCAACTCTCATATTCTCATTCTATCTTTTTACAAAATATTATCAATTTACTTCAGGATATATCCCCACAATCCTTGAGGTCATGTTTATTTTTATTGCGATATCAATGCTTGCTGCTTTTCAAGGGGTGTTTATATCTTCAATTTTTTCAAAAAGAATTTCTGCTGTTATTGGTGCAATAGGTTATTATTTAGTTCTTTCTATCGCGTCTTCGTATTTTTATTCACTTTATCTAAATCCTTTAACTGTGAATTTAAAAAATCAACTTATTATGAACATGAATGGATGGGAGTTTGTTTCACCAAACTTCAATATATTGGACAAATTTATATTTCTTCTTGATCCGTCTAACTTCAGTTATTATGCAGCGTATTTACTCAATATATTTGCAATTAATGTTGTAAACAACAATACAGGAACTATTCCAAATGTCCCTCCAGTATCAATCCCTTTCCTTTTCAATTTGCCTGAATATCAATTTATTTATGTTTACATAATTCAATTATTTATTTTTGTACTGGGAATAAAACTCATAGAGATCATAAAGAAAAAGGTGAAATCATGAAAAACAAAAAAATGGAAAGGATGCTTACATTTATCACTATGGCAATAATTGTTGTGGCTGGAGGCTATTATATATTAAACGATCATAATAGAAATTTAGGATCGAAGAACCAAAATCCTCCTTTGAATAATGGGAATCAATGGAGTCAAATTATTTCAAAATGCAATTTTACTCTTGTGGCAAATAAAACATTCTGCATTAAACAGGGAGTAAATAAGAGTAAGGTGTTCTCTTTCTGTATGCCTCAGGGCGTTAAAGGAATAATGTTCAATACCAATTACAATAAAACTGGTCTTAATGAATGTATCGGTCCAGCACAAAACCCCAACGAATTTTCGTCATGCCTTCCATATGGACAGACCGGTCGAGGTGGAGTGTTTCTAACATCTACACCCGGAATATGGTATTTTGGATATTATGGTGTAACTGGTACGGGATTTATCAATGTTCAGATATATTACAGCCTTACATTTACGGGAATGCATGTTTAGCCATGCAACCTGACATTTTCAGTATTACTGCCATTATAAAATTTTGATATAATGTTTAGCTGAGCAGGGAATGTCAGTTCACTTCAGATTTTTTTCTTATCCATAGATTGCCCTGCAACCTGAACTCCCAGCTTTTTACCACCACGATACTGAGTTCAGGGGATTGATCATATCATTCTGTTTCTTCGTTCTCCCTATGTTTTTCAGTTCACTGTTCTGATCATCTATAATGTGTAGTTTCTCTATCTTAAGGAACATTCTCTTCATTGAATATTTCCCATTGAGTTTGGTCGATTCTATGCCCCTTCCCAGCGCTGATCTTATTTGCAGCGATAGAAAGAACACGAACGCGGAACCGCGCCGCGTACAGTGGAATAGAGTAGGGATCTGTCGTTATAGAGAACACCCCGTCGAAAGCAACGGGCGGTTTTCCCGCATTGCGCTCACCGACTGCTTTCAACATGGAGAATACAGGGGAAAAGCATGTTTGTTGAGATGTATAAAAAAAATTGAGAAGAGAATTGTGTGTGTTTAGGTGACGAAGTTATACAATTAGAAAATATGAATGCACCCCACAACCTGGCAATCTATTGGTCCAAATTCCTGTTAAAGATTGATGCGTTTCCAAATCTAGAGGTGCCGGTTAATGTATTTCGGTTGGTGACTATTGATATAGAGAGATATTTACGGCATTTTCTCGTTTACAACCTTTCCAAACACCTTGAGGATATTGAACATAGCAGTCATTCCTGCGGAAACGTCCGGGTCCTTCATCATAGAATACAGCGATAGGAATGTCATTTTTCTCGGTTTCCTGACACCGTCCACGATTGCGTCAGAGAATCCTTCGGAATTATACAGCAGCAGCCTTATCAGGTCTGTATTTTGTTCGCTGAGGAGCATATAGAGCATAGCCGTCATTGTATTCCCGCCTTTGATTACTGCTGTGGTGAATTCCCTTGATGTAAAGAACTTGCCCAGGAATTCAATATCGGTAGGCATGTAATCCTTCGAGACGCTGTCCATTAGATCTATGATTCCGGCATCCTTGAGGCGTTTTGCCATTTTCAGGAATGAATGAAACATATCTGCATTCTCGCTTATTTCTTCAATCAGTTGTTCAATGTCCTTCGAATTTTCGGTTCCAGTTTTATTTTTTGAATCTTCAACCATTCTTTTTCACCTCACATTATTCCTCTTAGCATGGCTGAGAAGTATGTATCTGCAGATGTCCATTTCAGCAGATAATCCATCTTGCTCTGGAAAACTGCCCTCGGCGGCCTTTCGTATGAGAAATAGAGAGTCATTGCCTTCCCTGCTCCAGTGATCGTTGTGCAGGCAATCTCCCCGTTATAGGCATCGTCATAAACGTTTCCGGAAATTTCATGCGCCAGCCGATTTGCAAGGTATTCCGACTCGAAGTGTGCCGTGGCACCTGCTTTTGAGATCGGGAGGTTTGTTGCATCACCTATGGCGAATACGTCATCATAATCCTTGTAATTCAACTTATTCCTGTGAACGTCAATATAACCGCTTGGCCCTGCAAGTTCAGATTTCGTGATTACCGTCTGCCCCTTGTGCGGTGGAACAAGTATGAGAAGATCATAATTTACCGAATCCCCTTCCAACGAAGTTACACTCTTGTTAATACTATCTACTGATTCCACGTTGAAGAGCGTATGGGTAATTATCCCTTTTTCCTCAAAGAGTTTTTCTATGTAGTCAGAAACGTTCTGGATGGTAAAAACCCGGTTAAGGGGAAACACGTAATGTATCTCAGTCTTATCCCGGATTCCCCTGCTTCTCAGATACTGATCCAGAAGGAAGGTGAATTCATAGGGTGCCGGAGGACACTGGTATGGAATACTGGAAGGTCCGACAACTATCTTTCCTCCCTTAAATGATTCGAGGCTATTCCCTAATTCAAGGGAGTGCGACAGATCGTAGAAGTGCTTCGCCTCCTCCTTATAGCCAGGAACCTCATCATAATCAAACCGGTCTCCCGTTGCGATTATGAGGTAGTCGTATGATAATTGTTTTCCAGATTTAAGCTGGACCGATCTGTGGGGTGTATCTATGAAGGTTGCTTCATCGTGGATATACTCAACGCCATAGTTGAACAGGAAATTTGTCGGCTTCACACTGTTCTGGTATCTCTTCAGCTTGAAAGGTATATGAACCCCATCAGGCTTGAAATAATGCTTGGTGGAATTTCCCACCACTAAAACTCTGGTCTCCTTTGCGTTGGTAAGCATTCGCAGTTTGTTGGCCATTATGGTGCCGGCTGCTCCGTCACCCAGTATCACTACATTTTTGATAGATGTCATGATTAACACAATTTGGTTCTTATTTGGTTCTCCTCATCACGATCTCGATGTACCCATCCCTCTCAAAGATTCCAATCAGTTCATTTCCAGACTTATTGATCCAGATTGGGGCATCTTTCTTTGTGCCGTTGTCTGTGGAATAGACCGATATCACGTCACCCTTCTTTGCTTCCTTGTATGCCTTTATGAGTTCCATAAGTGGCCCGGGGCAAAAACTTCCCCTTGCATCTATTACTTTTGTTGGTTTAACCTGTTCACTCATTTCAATCACCTCAGATAAATAGGGTCATCTTGGATTCCTTTGCCCTGCCCACAAATTCAGTTACACCGATAATCTCGTCTACCATTGGATCGAGATCTTCCTTCTTCAATCCCAGGAGATCCGCAAACATTGCGCAAGCGAAAATTCTCACGGTTCCGACTTCCTTGGCCTGCCTGAGCATTTCCTTCCACCCTGGGACTTTCTTCTCCTTCATTATGGAGAAGAGCTGATCTGCCATGTCTCTTCCCTCATAACTGAGTTTCATGTTAGGGGGCGAATTTTTCTTCATTTCAATTAGACCCCAGAAGCTGACGAAAACGTCAACATCCATTCCATTCGCTACTCCGCCGCTCGCTATTATGCTTCCCGCCATCAGTTTATCTGCGGTACCCGACACCAACAATAAAGACATTGTTTCTGTCATTTGACATCAAGTTTTGTAAGGCGCCATCGCACATTAAACTCAAACCTAATGTGTAAAGCACCCTCGTTATATGCTCCCCTCTTGGAACGGGATTTGTCCCTTTAAATAAGCATGTAGTAATTCTCTCCAATGGATACTGATTTCCCGGATACAGAATCATATTTGAATAATACAGGAAAAGAGATGGAAACGCTGACATTCCAACCATGCCAAACATTCTAAAGAGACTCCGTGAATATATTAACGAGTTAAGAGAATAAGCAAATTGCAATATTCTTGTCCCATCTTCCGGAAAGACACCCTCTAAAGAAAAGCTCCTTGAATATATCAATAAGTTAGTAGTAACTATAGCCAGGTGTCGGAATTCTGATGAGAGAGCCGGCGAAAAAGACTTCCAAATTATGCAAAAGGAATTTCACAAATCTTTCCACTTCCAATCGGGAAATCCTGCGATGTTTTCTGTATATCTCTGCACAGACGAAAGACAGATACTGAGATTATGCTTCTAATTTCTTGGATTAACAAACATTACCGGAAGAAAAATACCATTTTAAACTGGGTGCCATTGGAGGAATACTGCAAATTAATTATGCGTGAAGTATGGCTGAAGCAGTATTCACCGTGGTCGGGGAAGTTCTGAACCACCTCCGCACCATCTATGTTAGTTGAAAGAATTATTTAGGGCAGCCCTATCCCCCAAGCAGACGTGGTGTAAATTACGCAATCGGAAAGAATGAAAAGCAAGCGCTCTTGGTTTTCCTATTTCAAGGCCTTTGGCCCTGCTTGGATAGTTATGATTGCGGATGTTGATGTGGCTAGTATAATTACGGGATTGCAGTCAGGATCATCTTTTGGTTATAGGCTCGTTTTCATAGAACTTATCCTCATAGCCCCGCTAGCTACAATCCAGTACGCCTCAGGAGCACTAGGCATCGTGACTGGACATGGCATAGGAGAAGCTGTAAGATTGCATTGGGGCAAGAAATATTCATCGGTGGCTGCGCTGCCAATGGCTGTCATCGACTTCATGACTTATGTAGCTGAATATGCGGGGATTGGAATTGGTTTCGCACTCATTGGGATATCGCCGATTATAGGGATCTTCATTGCATTTGTTCTCCATAATATTATGGTCATAACCGGTGGTTACAGGCGTATAGAGTCGATTTTGTTGTTTATTACTGTTGTGCTAATCTTGGCAATAATTTCTGCAGTGATATTCTCGACACCAAATCTTTCCTCCATCCTGTTTATTGGCATGAACCCGATACAGCCTTACGGAAACCGCAACTACCAGTATCTCATGGCAGCAAATATAGGAGCAGTAATTATGCCATGGATGTTGTTTTACCAGGCGGGTGCGGCCGTGGAAAAGAAATTACAGAAAACATCTTTGAGATTTCATAAGTATGAAACCTTGCTGGGTGCTGTTGTGAGCGAGGTTTTGATGATAGGAATAGTTCTGGCAGGGATGAAGATAAATATGGCAAGTATCCTTACGCCTGGAGACCTCACTTCCTTGCTGGCTGCTCTTGGTCCGTCGGGCACATATATAATGGCTGTTGGCTTGATTTCGGCTGGTTTCCTCGCTCTGATCGTTGCGTCCCTCGGTTCAGCGTGGGGGGTTGCAGATGTTCTTAACTGGAGCAGGGGACTTGATTCCAAATTTTCTCAGCAGAAAAAATTCTATACCCTATTCATAATGGAAAGCTTTCCGGCGGCAATAACGGGGCTCTTGGTCACAGGCAACCTTGTCTCAGCAATTCTAAACCTCATGGTGGTGTATGTTGCTGTACTGCTTCCTATAGGAGTAATGTTAGGACTTCTCGTTTCTGACGGGAAAGTTATGGGTGCTGAAAAATTCTCATTCAGTTCTAGAATCTTATATTGGGCAATGCTTGCATCGGTTGAGATTGGGGGTTTTCTGGGACTTCTGTCAATTTTTCAGTGAAGTTGCGTTGGCCAGTTGTAACCATATTTGTTGCAACCGTATCTCTGGATCCTTTTTCTATCTCGGTTTTGAGTGTTCCGAATGACAAGCATTGTCATAGTGCGCTGTTGAACCTTTGTTTCACCGTGTTTTCATAACATTATGTAAAATTATTATGTGCACTTTCACGGATTCTTGGATATGGCAATTCAAGTCTCTTCAGAATATCTGAAGCTTCACTGCTATCTGATGAGATATACAGCTTCCTCTTTCCAACCATGACAGGAACGACATCCAGATAGTTCAGATTTCTTCTTATGTTATCAATAGTAGTGAGCGTGTGTTTTTCCATTATACTTGAAATCAGGAGAGACAGTACACATACAAACGCATGGGCCCTGATCCTACCAGATTTCCTTTGGTATACAGGACGGATGTCAAGGAACGCCTTGATGGTTCTGAATGATCTCTCAATCTGCCACTGTTCCTTGTATGCAGATACAACTTCATCTTCAGAATAATCGGTATTGGTAACGATCAGGAATCTTCCTGCAATCTTCTTCAGGATATTTATGCGGTTTTCATTCAGCGTTATGCCATCCTCTGAGAACTTCACAAGAGATTTCATCTTTCCAAGGGATTTCTTCAGTTCCTCGTGATCGGCAATCTCTGATATCCTCTTTTTGACAATATCGATTCTGTCATTGATATCCCTCAGATCAAGCTCTTCCCTCTCTCTGTTGTATACAACAATATACCTTCTTTTTCCTGCGAGGATTCTCTGCTCTTCCGTGGAATCATCCCTCTTGATGTCATCCATGTTCACATCCACGGCCTTCATGATCAATCCATTTACCGCATGCCCATCGGTGAAATCCGTATTCATGAGGATGCCACGGTATGGTTGATTCCACCGGTATGCGGCGGTAATATACTGGTTATGATCCAAAAGATCGAGTGATTTCGATCTTCCAAATGCCCTGTCTGCAATGAATGCCATATTCTTTATATTAAACCGATCCTTCAAGACAGATATGGTGGATTCAAGTGTTTTCGGATCTATTGTGTTCCCTGGCCATACCTCATGATGTATGGGCATGCCGTCTGCCGTTACCATTCCTATTACAATCTGTTCCTTTCCTCTCTTCCTGTCACGTGAATATCCAAACAGTACGAGATCATTATCCTCCTTTCCCTCA
>JAKAUD010000037.1 GCA_021827885.1 Thermoplasmata archaeon
CAGGAAGGCGTTTAAGGTACTGATAACAGCTGGTATCATGAAATTCTCGGGGCTTAGCGATATATCATTTTCAGAACAGATTAACTTGGATTCGGTAAGGAATCGAATCAGGTCTCTTGGATATTACGGTGAAATAGAATACAACCCTCTTGAAATTCTCGATGCGCTAAATAAGAAAGTTCTAGGAAAGATATATGATTGTCTTTATATTGTGAACAGTTTTGAAGATGCTGAGATAACTGAAGAAATACTGGATATATGGAATGATTTTGAGGCCAAAGCAATACTGAATTCGTTGGTGATGGAATATGTTCTAGATAAGAAAATAACTTTAGGCGATGCTGTAAGGCCATTTCTGAATGAGGTCCTTGACCGAATACTAAAGCACCTTGAGTATAGATATGTAATTGTATTTCCCCGGTTTCTAGGCTATGATGATATTCAAGAATTTCACGAGTTAGAGTATATGCAATCTTTGCGGTCAATAATATATGACACAATCTTAAATTATTACATTCAGTTGCATGAAAATAGAGAACAGCATAAGGCAGAGGAAATAAATGCCTAAACTAGAAAGTTTGACGGTATGATATCTCCATCATATTTCATGACTTATAGGCAACCAATTTTGTGGAAAAACAGAGCATCTGTTGACATTATGCTTCGAAATTTGAAAAATATTTCTCTATCTGTTCCTCTGTTTTTTTCTCCATATTTGTTTCGGCGCCGTAATATATCTTATACCAGTCTACCGTCTCTTTTAACGCTACACTGAAATTATACTGCGGAGTCCATTTAAGCATTCTCTTTGCTTTGCTTATGTCAAGTTGGAGGTAATCTGCCTCGTTGTAACTTTTCATTTCCTCGATGCTATAGTTTCCCGATCCCCAGAGACCGATAAATGCTTCTGCAAGTTCTTTAACAGTTACCTCCCTATGACTCTCTGGACCAAAATTCCAGTTCCCGGAAAATTCAACATTCTTGTACATTCCCTCTGTAAGCATCAGCATACCTGAAATTGGTTCCAGAACATGCTGCCACGGTCTAATTGAATTAGGATTTCTTATCTTCACTGTTTCGCCCTTCACAATACCTCTAACAAGATCTGGAATGATTCTGAAAGGAGCCCAGTCTCCTCCACCAATAACATTTCCTGCTCTCACTGATGATATTCCCACATCAGAATTTAAAAAATAACTCTCCCTGAACGAATCAACAACAATATCCTGGCAAGATTTGCTTGCGCTGTATGGGTCTTTTCCACCTAAAACATCGTTTTCTCTATACGGATAGACCCACTCATTATTTCTGTATGATTTATCGCTTGTCATCACTATAATTGTCTTGACACTCTCAACTCGTCTAAGCTCATTTAATAAATTGACAGTCCCAGTAACATTTGTGTCGAATGTCTCAACAGGATTATCGTAGGAATCCAAAACAATAGGCTGCGCAGCGAGATGAAAAACGATTTCTGGCTTAAAGTCATTTATGGTCTTTCGTAATAGATCTTTATTACGAATATCCCCCCTGATATCTAAGGTTTCTGATCCAAGGTCAAGAGCTTCGAACATATTTGGCTGTGACGGAGGGGCAAGAGCATAGCCGCAAAGCTCAGCATCGAACATACTTAAGCATTTCGTTATCCAAGAGCCGATGAAGCCCGTATGACCAGTAATAAATATTCGTTTTCCTCTGTAGAAATTGAAACTTGAATTTAGTGCCATAATCTCAATGCCCAAGAACCTTCTTTATTTTATGATAAATCAATACGCTGTCTATACCATATTGTGCTAACATAAATTCTCTAGATCCAGAAGCCTGATAGAAGGGTTCTTCGATTCCAAAAGGTATTGCTCTAACACAAATATTATGACGCAGGATAATCTGAGACACAATGGAAAAAATCCCGGTATGTATCAAGTGCTCTTCCAACGTCACAATTAATTTTTTTCCCTCCAAATGTTTTAATAATGTCAGTTCATCAAATGGTTTAATCGTGTGATAATCCAAAATTGCTATAGAATAACCATCCAGTTCTAACAAATGTTTAATTTCGAGCGCCTTGCCTAATACGCTTCCTGTTGTAATAAACAAGATATCTTCGCCCTTGGCTAACTCAAGAGCTTTTCCAATTTTAATAGATTTATGCTTATCATGAAGTATGGGTTCACCGTTTCGGCCAAGTTTCATATACGAAGGACCCTTGATAAGTGAAATCTGCTTTGTCAGTTCTGTTACTTCCAATGGATCTGCAGGGGACAAGATTGTTAAGTTCGGCAGTGATCTCAATATGCCATAATCTTCAATTCCATGATGGGTAAACCCTGCATCGGAATATGAAAGACCAGCTCCAACCCCCACAAATTTAACGGGAAGGTTCTGGTAACAAATATCATTTCTTACCTGTTCAAATGGCCTGTACACTAGGAAGGGTATTATGGAATAGACAAACACTTGCTTGCCTGTCAGCGCCACTCCCGCGGCAACCCCGATCATATTCTGTTCTGCAACCCCCATATTTATGTACTGCTTAGTAAAAGAGTCCCTGATTTTTTCGAAGACAGAAAAGCCAAGGTCCCCCGTGAGAAGAAGAGTATTTTCATCGCTCTTCATTATGCTTTCAAGTTCATTCACAAAAGCCCTCCTCACTAAGAATCACCCAACTGTTTTATGAAAATTGAAACTTCTTCATCTGAAGGGGATTTATAGTGCCATTCAAGTTTGTCTTCCATCTCTTTCACACCGTTTCCTTTAATTGTATTAGCTATCAAAAGAGATGGTCGGCCTTCTTCAAAGGGAATTTTCATAAAATTATTGCGCATGTCAGAGTAGTCATGGCCATTAACAGCATTCACCACCCATTTTGACGCTAAAAACTTGTCCCTAACTGATCTAATGCTTTGGATATTCAATGTTCTTTCGTATCCCTGAAGACCGTTGTTATCAATAATGGCAACTAAATTATCTAGTTTCATCCTTCCTGCAAAATTTGCCGCCTCAAGAGTTGACCCCTCTTGGCATTCGCCATCACTTAACAAGCAGAACACCTTGCCTTTCATGTTAGAATACTTGAGTGAATAAGCTATCCCAGATGCAATGGATAAACCATGTCCCAATGAACCAGTCGCGGTGTCAACACCAAATACCTCTCTCGTGGGATGCTCTGTTAGTTGGGAACCTTCTTTGCCATAAGATTCAAAGAAATCCTTAGTTATAAACCCTCTTCTGTAGAGAATGTCATACAAAGCAGGGGCAGCATGACCTTTACTGAGAACAAAATAATCTCTATCTGTCATTAAATAATTATCTAGAGATATATTCATTATCTCATAATAAAGCTCGATCATAATATCAACGGAAGAGAATTCGGACCCAATGTGAGAAGTACGTGTTCTATTGTGCAGTTTAATTAAATCTCTCTTAATATCATTTGCCAACTTTTCTAAGTTTAGAATTTTCAATCACCTCATATTTCTCTATATTTTTCTTCATCCATGAGTAAGTGGTAGATAAACCATTCTCTAATGAGTATTTTGGTCTCCAACTTAGTATCTCTTCCATTTTGGACATCTCTGCCTGCCAACGTAGTGCCTTGTCCCCTTTTCGTTCATCACTGTATTGCCACTCAACCTTCAACTTCTTTCCTGATATTTTTTCAATAATGTCTACTATCTCGCCGACTTTAGATTCTATCCCTGATCCTAGGTTGAATATTTCTCCGAAACCAACTTTGGCCTGGCTCTCAATCAAATTCATATACGCATCGCAAATATCTCTTACGTAAATGAAATCTCTCACGTTGTTTGGATCATTTAATTCTGCTGTTTTTCCCCTTATGGATGTGGTGACCAGGTATGGAACAAGTCTGTGAGGTTCTTCAAATTCTCCATATGCAGAGAAAAGTCTCAACGTTACTATCTTTCGCTTTGATTCAATAGATTTTGACCGTGAATACAGCGTAGCAGCTGCTTTAGATACTGCATACGACCCAAGCGGTTCTAAAACATCTTGCTCTGACATCGGGTGATCCTTGAAGCCATATTCAGAACTGGATCCTGTATTAATAAGGAGTTCAGCATTGGAGTTTATGTAAGCCTCCACTAAACTTATCGTACCATAGAAATTATTTTCAAATATACGTGCTGAATCAATTTCAAAATGATAACCCCCATATGCAATTGTGTTTATAACAATATCTGGTTTAAACGAAGTAAATGCATCACTTATTTTTTCTCTGTTGATTATATCCAGGTTGAAAAAATCAATATCATTCAATAAATCCGAAAGACGCCATAAGTTACTTTGAACTCTGATCGTGGTTGCCACTTCGTGGCCCTTGTTCAGAAAGAAATGAACCAAATTCGAACCTATGAATCCTGTTCCTCCTGTTATAAATATCTTTAATCTTTCCATAATTTCCATTCCGCTATTCCTTTGGCCCATAATTCTTCTAATAATCGCTTATCGCTCATAGTGTCCATAGGGTGCCAAAAGCCATACTGTTTGTAGGCAAAAAGCTCCCCGTCTTTAGCAAGATCTCTCAAGGGGTAATCTTCAAAATATGGTTCATCTTTACCGATGTATTGGAAAATTTTCTTACTAAGTACAAAGAATCCTCCGTTTATCCATGTGGTGTCATCATCTGGTTTCTCATGAAATGAAGTAATTTGGCCATCATCTTTCATTTTTAGTACACCAAACCTAGGAGGAGGTTTCACCGCCGTAAGTGTTGCAGCCTTTCCATGCCTTATGTGGAAAGTGAGTAAGTCAGCAAGATTTACATTTGAAACTCCATCACCATAAGTCATCAAAAATATATTATCATCAATATATTCCCTTATCCTAAGAAGTCTTCCACCTGTAAGAGTGTATGGACCGGTCTCTACCAATGTAACATTCCAATCTGGGCTGTTATCTTTATGAACAGTTAGTTTACCCCCTTTAGTGCTAATAGTGTAGTCACTTGATTGCAAGTACAAATCAGAAAAGTATTTCTTGATAATATTTCCTTTGTATCCTAAGCAAATTATGAAGTCGTTAAACCCATAGTAAGAATAAATCTTCATTATGTGCCATAATATTGGATAGCCTCCGATTTCAACCATCGGCTTTGGCCGAATATCCGTTTCCTCACTTAGTCTTGTTCCTAATCCACCGGCAAGAATTACTACTTTCATTCTAAAATCACCTGATTTTCCCATTGTTCTAATTTCGGCATAATGCCAAACACTTTCAGTTCTTCAGACCAGTAATTATTAAATTCCGGTGGACCACAGACATAAAATTCAAAAGTATTTATATCTTTAACAGAATTTAATAATGCTTCGAAGGTAAATCTTCCGGTGTAATTTGGGTCATTCCTCTCCGTTATAAATTGTCTCAGCAACACATTATTTGCAACGCTCTTTGTATAGATTTTCCCTAGGCTTTCGCTTTCCCTTCTCGCAGAATGATACAATAGAATCGTTTCTGCTGTGTAATTTTTTGCATTAAGATAATCTAAAAAGCTTAGAAAGACTGAAACCCCTGCTCCTCCGGCTATGAATATCTTATTCCTGTCTGAATTCAACAAAAAATTTCCAAATGGATACCTAACTGAAGTGGTAAAATATTCTTTCGCTTTCGAGATGAGTGCTGTCGTAAAATTCCCCTCTTTGCGAACGAGAATTGTCGCTTTATCAGAACCCCAACTGGCAAAGCTGAATGCCCTGCTGTCAAGCCATGGTTCGCTGGCACTTTTTCTCTCAAGAGATATTTGCATAAACATCCCGGGAACCCATTGTTTGTATCTTTCTAGTTTCACTGAAAGTATGAACAAGCGATCGCTTAACTCCCTTTCGACGCTAATTTCTGCGTTGGTCGTTATCATCTGTGCTTCCTCACAATATCATCAAAGACGTTACCAATATATTCTAACATTTCATCGGTTATTCCAGGATAAACGCCTATGAAGAATGCATCATTCATAACCCTATCCGTAACCTCCAGAATTGAAGGAACCCTCTTCGTGATATTCAAATATGCAGGGTGTTTAATTAGATTTCCTGCAAATAGTGTCCTTGTCATAATCTTTTTTTTCTCCAGATTATCCACCACTTCTCGTCTGGTAAGACCGGATTCTCTACGAACGCTCAATGGGAAAGCGAACCAAGATGGGTCCGACCCTGGTAATGATTTTGGAAGTATGAAATATTCCTCATACTGCCTAAGTCGTTCATATAGATATTTAAAATTTCTTTTTCTCTTTTCTATGAACATCTCGGCTTTCTTAAGTTGAGCAACGCCAATAGCAGCCTGAAGATCCGTTGCTTTTAGGTTGTATCCTATGTGTGAATAAACATATTTGTGGTCATACCCCAATGGTAATTCTCCGAATTTTTGCGTGAATCTCATACCACAGGAGTCTGATGCCCCAGTTTCGCAATAACAGTCCCGCCCCCAATCGCGGAATGACCTGGCTATCCTCTCAAGAACCGGATCATTTGTATTTACAGCACCTCCTTCTCCCATTGTGATGTGGTGGGCCGGATAAAAGCTCAATGTTGAGAAGTGGCCAAAGGTCCCCGTCATTTTTTCGTGATATCTCGATCCTAATGCATCGCAGTTATCCTCAATCAAATAAAGCCCATGTTCTTTGGAAATCTTAAGAATCTTATCAATGTCAAAGGGATTGCCAAGCGTGTGGGCGATCATTATGGCCATGGTCTTTTCTGAAACAGCGTCCGCAACTTCGCCGACATTTATGTTATAGGTGCCTTCTTCAACGTCAACGAATACTGGCACCGCACCATTCTGGACAATCGGATTTACGGTAGTTGGAAATCCAGCTGCGACTGTTATAACCTCATCGCCTGGCTTAAGCCTGTCCTTACCTAAAGACTGGGACGTCAGAGAGGATAGCGCAACTAAATTAGCAGATGATCCAGAATTCACAACCAGCGAAGAACTAACTCCCAAGAATTTTGAAAATTGATACTCGAATTCCTCTGTAAATCTTCCAGCCGTTATCCACCCATCAAGTGCGGCATCAATCACTGAAATATATTCTTCTTCATCAAATACTCTGCCTGCGTATCTTACCCATGTTTCACCCGGAATAAATTTCTCATCTGACTTTGACTTGACATATTCAGAGACTAGTTCAAGGATTTTTGCACGCCTTGTTGTTTCGTCCTGCGCCATTAAGCGAGAGATTATTTATCAGTTTAAATTACTTACCTTATTCTTTCTCGAATGC
>JAKAUD010000177.1 GCA_021827885.1 Thermoplasmata archaeon
GAGATTTGTTAAATGTTCCGCAATTCGGATTCTCTATCGCGCTCATTGTGGTGGGTATTCGTAGGAACGAAAGGGGGGATAACAAGGTTGAAGATAGTGAAAAAGTTGATGGATAATCCGACAAATATATACGGCATAAGCCAATCATTGAATCTGAATTATCGCACTGTTGAGCATCATATTAGGTTCATGGAAAAGAATGATCTTATTGTATCCGAAGGCGATAAGTACGGCCGTGTTTATTTTCCATCGCCTTTACTGATCTCCAATTACGAAAAATTTAATGAAATGCTAAAGAGGGCTGGTTTAAATTGACGCTCGGAATTTACTGGATTGCAAATATAGTTTTACTTTCGGCGGAAGCGCTTCTACTAATTATAATAATTGGTAGTTATATAAAGACAAGGCTTTCATCTGGTTTCAGAGCTATTACCTCAATAATACTATTTTCTTTCTTTTTCCTTGCCCAGTCTGCCAGTAGTATATATGAATATTTTTCTATGGCATTTATTTATCCTTCAGCACTCGCAATAATGCTCCTATTCACGAATTCAATAGGATTGGCAGCCGTTTTGAGCCTATTTTTTGCTTTGTCCCGTTAATTTTTTACAATACCTGAATGTAGTTCGATGGAAGCGATTCAACTTCATTCATTCAGGCTTCGGACCTATGAACTTGCTTCAAGAAAAGTGTTAATACCCTTAATAACAATAAAATGGTCTATGAAGTTAAATAGGATACGTGTTAAGGAGCGCCAATTAAATCAAATTGGTATGGTAGATAGAACTTTTCAGCCATTATCAGTTTAAAGTCGCAATAGAATAACGACGTTTAGAGTGGATTGGAATCATTATTTTCGCTCTCTCGCACTTGGTGTTCCTAATCCATCAGTCAGAATGTAATTAAGAAGTCTACATCAGAGAGTCTAGGTTTCCTCATGTGCCACTTCCTCTGATTATCTCAATGTTGATCTGAGTCTGAATGGTTTTCCCAAAACCATTTAAGCTTACGATAAAACTTAGAAAGTATCTGGTTACATTGTGCCCATAGTATTGTGGATGTAGCCACATGTTGATCATGTTCGACAGCTCGAATTTATAATTTAAATATTTTTGCGATGCCTGGGATGCAAATGATGTATGTTGAATCGCAGAATCATTCAGGAGTGAGATATTGCAGGATGCTTCTCCTACATACATGTTTGTACTATTTTCGAAATTGCTGTTCCAGTCTGTATAATACCAATAACTGATTTTAGATGTATTAATTGCTTGCTCGTATCCCGGAACTAGCATGAATTTCATTGCGTAAGGATACTGTGTCTCTTCTGTCTGCATGACAGTGATGCTGGTAGGCCTGATGTTTCCTTTAATATTGCCTGAAATCGTGAAGTTATTGATACAAAGCTGATAGAAACCCTCGCATGTGTTATAGAAAACAGAACTATTGCCAATATTCATACTCAACGAGGAGTTTAATGACTCGCTGGAAGTAAAAGTTGAAGTGGAACTAATGGCTGGATAAAATGTACCGTGAGGTGAATCATTGGTAATGTTCAAGTAAAAAAAATCATTTGATATTTGGTTATGAACGCTTGTAATAGTTGGGTTTGGTGGATTGGATAACTCATAAAATGATATGGGAACTGCAACAATGATCACTCCGATCATAGCGAACATGATCATCTTTTTGTTCCTCTCTTGGATCACAGTAAGGAATAACTTTTAATTGTATATATAATCTGTCAATCTATATTTAATAATCAAATGGAACCGATAAATTGTGGAAGAATGAGGTAATCAAAAATCAGTCAGTTGGAATGATCGACAGGAATAATAATCCCTGTATTATCTGTTTCATGAAGATAAGTTGATCGTTACACAGCATTCAGGAGTAAAGATCTGTAACTATAAAATAAGACTGTGCAAGATATTCCTTGGGGACATCTTAGGAGTTTGTTAAAAAATTCCATTTAATGCAATTTACATTAGGCACTTCTCATAAGTTTTTTGGAGAGGTCTCAATTATAAAAAACAACTTACGGGAGGCTATGTTCTCAGTGCCTCATCCCAAAAGTTCTATTCAATTTGTAAGAGTGAACTGGCATTAACAATACAACGATTTGCCCTAAATGCGGGTTAGATGTTTGTGAAAATGTAAGTTACTGACTTTGCCGAGATAAGCCATTATATATTAACGTGCAGACTGCACATGCAAAAAATTAAAAATAAATAAACTTTCAGATAAAAGGTAATTAGCGATTTGAAATAAAGTGTTATGAATCAGATGAACCAGAGCTACATCGTTGACGCCAAAAGGACTCCCATTGGAAAGAAAGGCGGATGGCTTTCGCAGATCCATCCGGTGGACCTTGGAGCTTATGCCCTGAATGCTTTAATTTCTGATCATATAGAAAATCCAGATGTTATAGAAGACCTCATTATGGGCTGTGTCACTCAGGTCAATCAACAGGGTCTAAATATTGCAAGGAATACAATTTTATCCGCAGGTCTTCCTGATAGTATTCCGGGGGTAACCGTGGACAGGCAGTGCGGTTCATCTTTGCAGGCAATTCAATTCGCATGCCATGGTGTCGAGGCAGGATATTATGATGTAGTATTCGCGGGCGGCGTCGAGTCGATGTCAAATGTACCTCTCTCTTCTAATATCAGTAGTGAAGCATCACCGCTAACTGCATCCATATCCAAGCGCTATTCTATGAAAAGCGGCTGGTTTTCTCAGGCCAAGGGAGCGGAGTTGATTGCCAGGAAATACAATATGTCAAAATCAGACCTCGCAACTTTCAGCTATATTAGCCACATGAAAGCACATGAATCGCGAAACTGGTTTAAAAATGAGGTTATACCAATAACGGTTGACAATAATCAGACTATTGATAGGGATCAGTGCATCAGACCCGATACAACAATTGAGAAAATTCTCTCGCTCCCAGATGCTTTTCCAGGCGTTGAAATGATAAACGCAGGAAATTCAAGCCAGATTTCAGATGGATCTAGCTTTACAATGATAACATCCGACAAAGGTTTGAAGAAAACTGATTCAGAGCCAATCGCTAAAATAAGTAGTTTCGCAAGCATAGGCACAGATCCTGTAACAATGCTTCTCGGCCCAATTAGCGCAACACACAAATTATTAGAGCGCTCAGGAATGAGAATAGATGATTTTGACTGCTTTGAGATAAACGAAGCTTTTGCACCTGTCCCACTTGCGTGGCAGAAAGAATTCCATGTCGATGATAGCAGGTTAAACGTATTTGGCGGAGCCATTGCACTCGGTCATCCTGTCGGTGCAACTGGGTGCAGGATCCTTACGACAATACTGAATGTAATGAAAATAAAGAGATATCATCTGGGCCTGATTGCGATATGCGAGGGCGGTGGCATGGCTAACGCTTGTATAGTAGAAATGCTAAATTAATTACTGGCTCTCAATCGTTTCAAGAAGCATATCCTCAAGATAATCTCTCACTATTTTCCGTAGAGTTCTTCTGAGCCCCTCTGATAACGTGGCAGTTGAAACCCCAAGATTCTTGGCTATATCTGTAAGAGAAGATTTCCTCATCTGATCGAAAAAGCCGTGAACGTATACTTCATAGAGGATCTCCCTTTCCCGGTCAGTAAGATCCTTCGGGAAATCATGATATGTCACACTGGGTTCAAGTCCGCTGTCTCTTAATCCCTTAATTATCTTCTCCAGTGCTCCCGTTGACTTAGCAATTACCCTGTAAACAATCTGATCGTCACTCACTGCCCTGCTTGACAGCACCACAGCTCCTGATAGCGCAAGGGCGTGGCATGCTGAGCAGCTGTTAGCCTCTGCCCATATAGCATTGGTACCTATTCTGCTCGAAACAATACCCTTCTTCTGAAATGCAGTGTAAAGATCCTCAACGTCTTCATTATATGTGATCAGGTGAGTTGTTTTGTCAGGCGAGATTTTCAACCTGGCGATTTTACACCCTGGAAATCTGTGCCTTGTTTCTTTTGTTATTTGACAGTCGTTTCTGGTCAGCATTATGAAAGCCTCAACTATCTTGAGCATAGATCGTTATAATGAGAAACATTATCAACTTTAACCTTCTACTTGAAAATAAGAGAGGAGATACCATATGAAATTAAACAGAGATGATCCCGTTATTGGGGTTAAATGGCTGAAGGATCATATCAGGGATACTAATTTAGTGCTGGTTGACTGCAGGTACGATCTTCAGGATAAAAATTACGGTTATAATTCCTATTTGAAAGGTCATCTGCCCAAAGCAATCTTTCTGGATCTGGAAAAGGATCTTGCTTCAAAAGATATAGAAAACAGAGGAAGACATCCTTTTCCACCTGTAGAAAAATTCAAAGAAACTCTTGAATCTTCCGGAATAGACGGAAATTCCATGGTTATTGCCTACGATGATGATAATTCCGGTGCGGCTAGGTTCTGGTTTCTGATGCGTTATTATTCAATGGATAATGTCTTTGTTCTTAATGGCGGAATATCCGCCTGGACAAAAGCAGGAGGGATGATTACGAGGGAGATTCCTGAAAAGAGGTGGACCAGAGTGAACCTTGTTGAAAGGAAGGATCTTATAGCATCAAAAGAGGAGATTGCCTCTAAGAAGAATATTTTCCTTATTGATGCAAGAGCTCCTGAACGATATGAAGGGAAAGTGGAACCAATAGATCCGGTTGCCGGGCACATACCTGAAGCTCACAACATATTCTGGAAAAATTTCCTCAACCCCGATAATACATACAAGGAAAAGGAAGAGGTCAGGAAAATGCTCAAGACAAAGACAGATAACATTGTTCTATACTGTGGCTCTGGCGTTACATCCTGTGTTAATTATGTTGCAATGCTGCGTTCCGGTTTAACCCCAAGACTGTACCCAGGAGGCTGGAGCGAGTGGGTTACAAACGGTTGAATCCTGAAGTCGATGGTTTTTAATGCCCGAAGTTATTTCGATAAGTGTTTCCTTCTTTTTACAGATTATGTTGTAAACGTTCGGGAATTTCAGCAGCACATCTTTAACTGACAGCCTATCAGTGAGATCGGCAGACCTGATCAGAATGAATATGCTGTAATACGGATAGATGAAAGATAGGATACAAAAAAGTACCTTGTTGAATGTTCAATTTAGTCTGAAAATTAGACACCAGAATCCGTTTTAATAAGGAAACCAGATAACACCTCAAATGGAACTCGAATTAAACAACACAAGTTTGGCGTATTCGAATAGTATGAAGGATGTTCTCTCGGGTATAAATCTCCATGTTGAATCTGAAAAGATTGCAATAGTCGGCTCAAATGGATCAGGTAAAACAACGATAATAAAGGGCATTATGGGCATTGCAGAGACAACAAAAGGTGAAATAAGAATATTTGGAAGAGATCTTAAAAATATGAGGACCATGACTGGCGTCTCATGCAATCTTGACACCATTTATCGTCTGCTTGATCTGACTGTGAAAAAAAAGGTGGAGATGTACTGTTTGATATCCGGTATAGATCCAGAAAGGGTCTTCAGCCACATTGAAAGTTATGAACTATTAGAGATTCTTCCGAAAAAGACAAGAGAACTAAGCACTGGGCAGGATAAGGCATTCTGCAACATCATGGCTTTGGAGATGGGATATAAGATGGCTATTCTCGATGAACCATTTGAGAGTCTAGATGTGCGTAGGCGACTCATGACGGTAAACGACCTGAAAAACTTTCAAGGTAGTTTAATTATAAACACCCACGATTTCGGCGCCTTGAAATCCCTTCCAAACTGGGGGCTTTACCTAATAGTTGAGGGCAATTTGTATGGCAAGTTCAATTCGAGCGACATAAACCGGCTATATCTTACCAAAGGTGAAGTGCCATCGGCACTTACAACTATCAGGACATTGTATGGTACTTTCTGCGTGACCCTGGATAAGGGAGATACGCCGCTGTCTTCATCCACAGATTTAGTAAATTCAATAGAGGAAGTGGTTCGATGATTGCCAAATATTATTTTCGTTCATTGGTGACGAACAAATTTCTATGGTTCTGGGGAGTCTTCTTCTCTTTTATGTGGGCGGCATTAGGTGCATTTGTCATGGATAGTTCCCTCCTCACACCTTTAAATGCTATGCCCATAACATCGGCCTGGTACGCGTTGATAGCCCTAATCTCATTCTCCTCTGTTTCCGTAACATTGGCAATTTCAATGGCCTGGTCAACAAATGCCCTGATTTTCTCGTTTAAATTTACTAAACTTTCAAGAACGAGGTACCTTCTCGATCTACTAATTGCTTGGATCTTTGTCTCAGTGTTTCTTATATTTATAGGGATTATTTTTACAGCATCCATGTTCTATCTTTCTTCAAAAGTCGACGTATTTCCTACATATCTGTCCTTTTTGAAAACATTTGGAATCGCTATACTTGTTGGTGTATTCTTCATGCTAATAGCTGTATTGCTTGTTCTGCTCGTGATCTCTTACTCTAACGTAAAGATCATACAATTTTTATCGTTTGTACCGATGATTTTAGTTTTTTCATTAAGCTACCTTATGATCTATTATTCCCCTCCAGAACTGTTGATATATTTGTCACCTTGGAACTCTGGACCAAGCCTCATTCAAGCAGCTTTTATCAACCAGCAACCTATAAACAGTTTCGCTTCTTCTCATCCAGAGAATCTAAGCTGGTCAACACTCTTGATAAGTCTTGTCCTCTGGGAATTGATTTTATTCGCAATAGATATTTATATTTTCAGACGCATTAAGCCACAGGACCCAGAGGCAATGAGGCAGATATGATCTCTGAAAATGAAAAATATTTGAAAGATAGTAGGTCCCTTATAGAAAAGGCCTTTGATTTCGAGAATTATATCTTCAGGCGCGCATTTGGCCTGTACTACCTTGGATGGGCTGTGGCTTTCTTCCTTTATACATTGCCTGGTTTAGATTATCTTATTTTTTCCAGTAATAAATGGATTCTTCCCGCATTCTACATCTCAAGTTCTCTTATTATTATGCTCCTAACTGGATTTATAATCAACAAGGCGTTTAAAGTCTCAAGAGTTTTTAAACGGGAGCCTAAATGGAGAGACTGGCGCGCATTTATCCTATTCTTTTTTTTGATCATATTTGTCCTCACTATATTTTCAATAACCGGTTTTGTTAGCTATTTTGCGCTTTTGTATGTGTTCCTCGCGGTATTTGTACCAAGTGCAATA
>JAKAUD010000182.1 GCA_021827885.1 Thermoplasmata archaeon
AAAACTTTCCGAAACCTGCATGAGCGAAACCCGTATTAACCCATTAGATTATTAAAGCACATGGTGTTGCGGTCTGGCTAAAGTTCTTATCACCGGCGGAAACGGGGTACTGGGTTCTTCACTTTCTAAAATGTTCCTGAAATTGGGTGTCGACGTATCAGTCTCGGATATCACTCGTGTTGATGAGTGCTGGCGACTGAGCGAGCTTGAAATAAAAGATCAGGTTGAATACATATGGAAGGCATCCCAGGACCTCTCCCCCGCTGATCTCAATGGGATTGACCTTATAGTCGACTGCGCAATCGGATTTCCTGATCGCCCATTTGGCACAGGATCGCCCAGAACAGCAATAAGTGCTAATGTTGAGCCTGCAATCGGCCTTCTAGAAAACCTACGCAAACTATCTGATCCTCCCTTGGTTATATATCCAAGCAGCTTCAATTCACTTTATGGGAATAACGGTGTGTACGACGAAAATACACCGCTCAACCCGACTTCAATATATGGATGGACAAAGGCTGCAGTAGAGCAACTTTTCCGGACGTATCATCACTCTTTTGGTATACCAATTTTAATTACGCGCGTAGGTTCGAGTTATGGAGAGATGATGAGAACGGATGAGCTTGTTGCTAAAGTAATATTAGCCAACCTCCAGAACCACTGTTTTTCCCTAAGATCACCATATTCCAAGCGACTGTGGACGTATATCGGTGATGTTGCAGATTCCTATGAGGCTATTGTGAAGAGAAGCGACTTTGGACACGATTGTAATTTTCTTCGTAAAGCGAATTCCATGAATTCTGTGATAAATATTGCTGGAAATGCTGGTGACCAGATCCTCAGCAATTTAGAAATCTGCGAACTCATTGGAGAAATGATGAATTCGGGAACTTCTACCAAATTACTTGACTTTTACGAACCGGGGGAAATGATAGACGGCAAGCCAGTTAATTTTGACGTCAATGCAGATTTATCAAGAAGTCTGATTGCGTGGGAGCCAAAACACACCCTCAGAGCAGGATTGGAAAAAACAGTTGAATGGTTTGCTAATAAATTTGGAAAGGTGAGCATGTGGAATACGGAATGAAGTCATCCTCCCATTCCCATCCCGAACAACATGAACGCTCTTTTCCTGGCCCCTGGAGAATTACATTTGATACAAACCCTGATGACTGCAATATGCATTGCATAATGTGCGAGGAGCACAGCGATTTTAGCCCATTGAGGAGGGAACGGATCAGTACTGGGAGGGCACATAGAACAATGGATGTTTCTGTGATAAAAAACACAGTTAAGCAGATGGCCAAAAGAGGTCTCAGGGAAATTATTCCATCAACCATGGGTGAACCCCTTCTTTATGATCACTTTCTCGACATAATAGACATATGTAGGGAGTATAATATTAAACTTAACCTGACCACAAACGGCACCTGGCCCAGATTGGGACCAACTCGATGGGCTGCATTAATTTGCCCGATTAGCAGTGATGTTAAAATTTCATGGAATGGTTCCTCGCCCCTGGTTCAGGAAAGTATTATGAAAGGATCTGTCTTTGAAAGAAGAGTAATGGACCTTGCCAGATTCATCCAGGAAAGAGACAGGATTGCCAGTATTGGGGAGAACAGGTGCCGAATAACGCTACAGACTACTTTCATGGAATCAAATATCTCCGAGTTACCTGACCTAGTTAGGTTTGCTATTGAAGTTGGTGCTGATAGGTTAAAGGGACATCAACTCTGGGCACACTTTCCTGAAATAAAAAACCTCGACCTACGAAGGTCCCCGGAATCCATTGCCCGATGGAATGCTATAGTAGAAAAGTGCTTTGAGGTGGCAAGGAACAACAGGAGAGGCGATGGCAGCACGATTCTCCTTGAAAACTTTAATCCTATACCAGAAAATATCAAAAATGGCATGCCGGAAAACTGGGTGTGCCCTTTTCTGGGCAAGGAGGCATGGGTAAATTATCAGGGAAGATTTGATCCCTGCTGTGCTCCGGATTCTGAAAGGAAAAGTCTTGGAAATTTTGGGGTTGTAACCTCAGAAGGTGGGCTTGCAGAGATATGGAATGGAAAGAAATATCAAGAGTTAACGGAAAATTATATGGTAAATGAAGTTTGCCGGAAGTGCAATATGCGAAGACCGCAGACTGTTGGATAACAAAGGCATCAACTACGTGAAGAAATGATAGGTAATGATTCTGGAATTGGCAGCTGGAAATTATCCAGGGTTTCACCAAACAGAAGATACCATGAGATTGATGGCAAGCCTCTTTACAAAAAGCGGTTTGATGAAGTCATGTCTTTCCATGAACCGGGTATTGCTCCGGTAAGACAGGATAATCACTGGTTTCATATCAGGCCTGATGGAAGCAGGATTTATGATCATGTATTTGACAAAGCCTGGGGATATTATGAAGGACTAGCATCGGTGATACTGGATGGAGAGGCTTTTCACATTAACGAAAACGGCTCTCCGGCATATGGCAATAGATTTGCATGGTGTGGAAACTATCAGGAAGGGTTATGCACGGTGAGGGATTTTGAAGGTTTTTACTATCATATTGATCACCACGGAAAGCCAGTATATTCAGCCATGTACAGCTACGCTGGAGATTATCACGAGGGTTTCGCTGCTGTTCAAACGGAAACCGGTCTCTACACGCACATAAACTTGAAAGGAGTGCCTCTCTATAATGCTCGCTACCTGGATCTTGGCGTATTTCATAAAGGCGCAGCACTTGCAAGGGACGAGGTCGGATGGTTCCATATAGATACGGAAGGGTCGCCGCTGTATTACCAGCGCTATGAATCAGCAGAGCCATTTTATAACGGCCTTTCCAGAGTTTCGACGCGTGATGGGAGCATAGTTGTAATAAACCTGAAAGGCGAAATTGTCAAGGCAGTTAGAGAACATAAACAGAACCTTTTAATGACCATGTCTCACGACCTGGTAGGATACTGGAAATCATTCTTGCTCATGGCAGCAATTGATTTTGGAATTTTTGAGTCTATACCAGCATCTACCATAGATATCTCATCAGAAACAGGAATGAGCGAAATTTCAGTATCCCTTCTTCTCAACGCACTCAAAGAAAGACGATACCTGGAAGAGACTGACGGTCTGTGGCACATAGCAGGACGTTTTGGAGATGTTTTCAAGACTGACAGAGACTCTTTGTCCACAGTGAAATTCCATTGGTTATCCCAAGTTATAAGTGCCTGGGAGCACATTGACGATTCGCTTAAGGGGAAGGAAACGGGATTTAGAGCAGCAAATGGTGTTGAGTGGTTCTCATGGTTAAACGAAAGGCCAGAGGAGATGCGCGTATACCATGATGCGATGATTGAATATGCCATGCATGATTATGCGGAAGTTCCAGAACTGATAGATTTTTCTCCCTTCAGAAGAATTATTGGATTGGGTGTTGGATCCGAGTTCTTAATGAAGGAGATTATGAAAGATGATTATGGGCAAGAAGCTGTCCTTTTGTCCCCGGTGCCAGTATCAAAACCAATCAAGGGGAAGCTGAAACTTAACACGAAGATTCGGGTTCTCACTAAGGACATTCTTTTAGACTGGGGGACCAGAGCGGATGCGGTAGTTTTTGCAAAAGTGCTTCAGGACTGGGAAGATCGATCTGCTCTCAGAATTCTGCTTAATGCAAATAAAGCTCTTCCCCATGGAGGGACACTCTTTATCATAGAGAATGTATTGAGTCAGCCCGGGTCCTCTGGATCAATGCTTTCTTTGCACCTCTATCTTCTTTCTCGTGGACGGCTAAGAACACTGGATGAATTTCTCTCATTGCTGTCCAACTCAGGATTTGCAATGGATAGAGAGTTGCATTTATCTTCAGGATATCATATATTGATCTGCAGGAAAACTGGTGAAATAAGTGGTTGGAAATAATCTTATAACTGGGTATCTCGGAGAGAAAAAGACCGCCATTATTAAAAAAATATGCTCTTCTGCTGAAGCAACCGATGAAGTTCTGGGCATATCACTCTATGGATCACTCGGAAGAGGAGATCCTGGCTATCTTTCAGACATAGATCTTGTTGTTCTCCTGAAATCCCTTGATAAAGAGGATTATGTTGTTGAAGAGATCAAGAGGTCCGTTGAATATTTCACATTTCTTAAAAAAAATTCAAAATATACAATATTCTGCAAATATGGAAGTGAGAAAGTAGACATATTATTCTTCGATCTGAAGCATAGGGAGGAAGCTTTCAGACTTATAGCAGGATCGCGCCTTGCACCAGAAACTCCTCCCATTCTCTATTCACGCGAAATAGAGTTTGATAATTTGGTTAGAGATGCCATTTCGGTCACGAGAGATCTTAAAGCAAACCTCGAAAGTGAGGCCGATTCATTTCTGGGTTACTATGAAAATACCCTTCTCTATCTGAGTAGAGGTGATACTTACAGGGCTTATTTCAATTATGAACTCGCATTTTTTAAACTTTCTACCTTGACCTATGCCTTGACTGAAAAGATGGATTATCTTTATTCACCAGCATGGCTTCTTCAGAGTCTAGGAAAAAGTGAGCAACATAAACTCAAGGAAATGTCCGCGAAGTTGGACGCTGTTGATTTGCTTTATAAGAAAGATGAGATATTTGTTCAGTTTAAGGAGAAGATAAATTCACCACGATTCTTTGATCAGGCTTATCTGGAGAAGGTAGATCGATTCAACAGCTACATAGAATCAAGATATCCTCCATTCTGGAGGTTGAAAGACATTTCGGAGGTGGGAAGCGTGCGACCCTTGTTGGCCTATAGATCGGCGAGACTTGATACACAACCCGAGGAAAAGCTGCTTGATTTTCTAACGAAGAAGGGAGTCAAGACCATCATAGACTTCAGAGGTAAAGAAGAGATTGAAAAGCATGGCTATACATCCAGAATAAAGGAAACTGTGAAGTATGTTAACATTCCAATGAGTATAGAAGGCAATGATGATGACAGTGTTGCAGCCGGTTCTTTAGACAGAAGGGTGTACCAATACGTGGCAACTGTTAGTAGTTCTGAATTTAAGGATGCCATTAATAGATTTTTCACTGTTATTGCGGAAAAGTCAAATTTCCCTTTGATCTATCATTGCAACGCTGGAGTCGATAGGACCGGTTTAGTAACTGCAATCATTCTATCAATGACAGGGGCAGACAATAAATCAATAGCCTTAGACTACTGCATTTTGCCAGGTCTTCTGCGGAGGGAGAATATAGAGAGTGTTCTGCAATTTTTTGATTCTATGGGAGGAATTTACCAGTATCTCCGTTCTTGTAACCTGAAAGATCAAATCTTGGACGAGGTAAATGATATTTTGCATGGACTGGCGTAATATGAGTCTAAAAACAGAAAATGTAAATTATCCCCGCGAGGATGGATGGGTGACCTTGTACATCACCGTTGGGATACCCGGTTCAGGAAAGTCCACATGGATAAGGAATAACTTGCAGGTGAATGGAAATATTATAGTTGCCTTGGACGAAATTAGAAAGAAATACTATGGATTCTTTCCGCAGAATCTAGAAGACGACTTGGAAAACCAGGTATGGAACGAGGCAATAAGTCAGGCTGTAAGCGCCATTGAAAGTGGCAATGATACGGTTATTGACTCAATGGCTCTTACAATAGAATTTCGCAGGAGGATACTTGAAATGATCGAGGAAAGAACGAATATCAAATTGAGAAAAATTGCTATTTTCATCGATACGCCAGTTGAAGTAGCCATCCAGCGCAATTATTCCCGACAGAAAATTGTCAAAGAAGAGACGATACTTAATTTGTCACGTTATTTACAAGAACCAACGGAGAGAGAAAGTTTTGAACAGGTTATCCGAATAACAACCTGATTTAAGCTACCTAACTCTTTGATCGGTTTCGATATTTTGATATCATATTGCGATAGATCGAAAGCAAAGTATCGACATGGTCAGCAACAGAAGGTACGTTTCCGGTTTGAGAATAGTAATATCCCCTTTTTCCTACACTTGATGCAATTTCAGGATTCCTCATGATCTCTTCCATTTCATGTGTCAAAGAATTAACGTCACGGAACTTGAAGAGAAACCCATTCTGGCTATCTTTAACGTATTCTGCCATTCCTCCTGTGTCTGCAGTTAGAACTGGAACCCTAGCCTGCTGTGCCTCATGAATTACCAATGGGGAATTCTCAAGCCATATTGAAGGTACAACAATGCAGTCAACATTGTCAAACACCTCTTCAACTATTTTGTCACCGTTGAACTCGCCCATCCATTGGATACGCCCTGCAATTTCAGACCCTTTTGAATTCGCATACCTTCGAAGAATTGGTGTGTAATCACTCTTTTCCCTTCCCCATATTCTGAGAATCGTTTTTCCACGCAACTTAGAGAATGCCTCAATCAGCGATTTTACCCCCTTTGCAGGGATATGAGTCCCGATATATCCAAAGACGAAAGATCCATCCTCTGGGTTTCTGTGACGCCCAGAGAGTTTCTTCAGTTCAAAGCCGTAGTCAAGATAAACCACCTTTTCACGTTGCCCAAAAGAATCCACAAAAGAATCCATTACAGTTTTGGACGGTGAGATAAAGACGTCAATATTGTTCACAGATTCTCTTACTGCATTCATGCGTCTATGAACCCAATCAGTCCAGTACTTTTCATCGGCTGTTTGATTGTAGTTACCTCCATAGTAGCGGGAATAGCAGATTTTTGCACACTTTGAGTCATCCTGCCCATCACATTGCTTCCAGGGTTCACCATCAAGGTTCATCTGGAGGAACTGCCCTCTGGGGCACATCAGCCAGAAGTCATGCAAAGTATATATCGTTGGAATGCCGTGTTTATTTGCTATATTTGGGAGAGAAAGAGAAAGATGATTCAGGTGTTCAAAATGAACGATATCTGGCCTCAAATCGAGGAGTAATTTTTCAAAAAATATGTCAACTGCTCTGCTGACGAATCTGTCCTTGGTTCTTGGCATATTAATTGTGTATCTACCGATGTTTTTCTCGCCCGTTTCATCTATGTTAATTTTATATTCAGAAATAAACGGGTCCTCAAGCCTCGAGAATACGGAAACCTTGTGGCCACGTTTTATAAGTTCCTTGGTAATTGTTTTTGTATAATTTTCAGAGCCTGCATTGTATTCTGGTGGGTATCCGTGGATTACCTGGAGGATATGCATTCACGAAGAT
>JAKAUD010000226.1 GCA_021827885.1 Thermoplasmata archaeon
TACGATAGAAAAGGGTGTTGTATGTGAATGGTGAAACCGGATCACGTGCAGTGGAATATTTCACCAAAAACCTGCCCCTGATGATCCAGGATCTCAAGTATCTTGTGGAATGCGAGAGCCCTTCAGGTAACATAGGACTCCTCAATGCCTGTTTAAATACAATCTGTGAAATTATCAGAAAGAGAACCGGGCTGCACCCCGACATCGTAAAACTGAACGATGGAACTGGAGCAATCAGCTTCTTCATTGGTCCAAACACACGTAAAGCTATCCTGGTTCTAAGTCACTACGATACTGTATTTCCAGAGGGCACATTGGAGAGAAGGCCGTTCAGGGTTTCGGACGACAGGATCGAAGGGCCAGGCGTCTTTGACATGAAAACAGGTCTGGTACAAGGCGTATGGGCAATCAAATTTCTCCTTGAACGCAGCCACGCAAATCAACGGATATTATTTCTTATTACTCCTGATGAAGAAACAGGGAGTCTTCAATCCAGGAAACTGATCGAGGAATCTGGTAAAAATGCTACCCTCGGAATCGTACTTGAGCCAAGTGAAAATGGAAAGCTGAAGACCGGCAGGAAAGGTGTGGGCACATATGTAATCACGGTAACGGGCAGGGCAGCTCATGCAGGATTACACCCGGAAGACGGTATAAGCGCAATACTGGAAATTTCACACATAGTCGAAAAACTATCAGAATTCCAGGATATTGCAAGAGGAACCACTATCAATGTGGGCGTAATTTCGGGCGGAACTGCAACAAACGTTGTTCCGGATAAGGCAACCATAGCCGTTGATGTTAGGGTAACCAGCCTGGATGAGGCAAAGAGAATAGATGGGTGCATAAACTCATTGAAAACACAGAATAATGAAGCAAAGATAGCAATAACTGGAGGGCTTAATCGCTTACCAATGGTCAAAAACGATCTTACTCTTGCTGCGATGGAAGTAGTAAAAAGGATCGGCGCTGATCTCGATATCAGGATCGAGGACGTGTCTGTGGGAGGAGGCAGCGACGGGAACATAATCTCCCAATATAGAATTCCTGTAATTGACGGCCTTGGTGCAGTCGGTTCAGGAGCTCACTCAGACTCTGAATTTGTCTTAATGTCCTCTATTCCAGTAAGGACAGCTCTTTTGACAAACATCCTGATAAAGTACAGTTTGAGCGAAATGTGACGTTATTGCCAGTCAAGGAACGCACTTCGATGTAGAGATCAAGAATTTTTACTTGAATTGAGTATATTTAACCAATGATAAATATCCACCGAAATTGGACTTTAATTAACAAAGGGAGGATTCTAACTGGTTAGAATCACATTAAAATACGTAGTTCGTGTATTAATTCTATGGCGGAAAGCACAAATGACCAACAGAACATAGCGGGCAGGCTTTAGAGACTGCCTTACAGCAAGTTTCACATCAAGTTTGCCTTGATGCTTGCAAGCGGAGAGTGGGCTGAGAGCCTTATGCTTCTTGGAAATGGGGCTATACTCACGCTGGTAGCGGTCGCCTACGGAATAACTGGAGATCTGTCTGCCTATGGAATTCCAGCATTCTTTTTTGCGGGGGAATTCATCGGTTCGATTCTTTTCGGCAGAATTGCCGATACTAGGGGGCGAAGGGCAGTATTTCTTACCAACCAGTTGGTTTTTGGAATTGGTATGTTGATTGCAGGTTTCATGAACTCGTGGCAGATGGTAGGGATATTTGTCATGATCGGGGGTATCGGTGTTGGCGGAGAGTTTCCACTGGTCGATAGCTACGGAACAGAAATGTTTGTTAGTAAGAAGAGAGGAGCGTGGCTGGCACTCATTTACACCATAGCGGTAACGGCGGCACCAATTATTGTGTACATAACGGCCTTAACCCACAGTATCGGTCCGGCTATTGGTGGGATAGGAACATTAGGTCAGCCAGGTTATGTGGCAGCTGTGGGTTACTATTCATTCAGGATACCTCTGTGGTTCATGGGGGCAACCGGAATTTTGGTATGGTTAATCAGGTTCCGTCTTAAGGAATCCCCAAGGTGGCTGGCTACTCACGGCAAACTGAACGAAGCCATGAAAGAGATGGACAACATAGAGGCAGAGGTGAAGAAAGAGACCGGTTTGAAGGAGTTGCCTCCTGTTACGGATAAGATAGAAGCCCCAGTGAAGGTCTCTGCCTACAAAGATATCTTCGCTAAGGACGTCAGAAAGACAACCGCTCTGATGGCTATCTTCATGTTTTTCCAGTCTGGCATTTTTTACGGTTTTGTGACATTTGCCCCAGGGCTGCTCTTCAGTAAGGTTACCCTTCCATCTTACGATGTCCTAGGGGCTGCCGCAATTATATACACAGGCTTCTTAGTCGGAAGTATAGCAAACATATTCATAATAGACAAGATCGAAAGGAGATTTGGAATAATACTGTTCGCTGTACTAGGTGGCATCTTTGGAACTATGTTTGCAGTGGGCAGTGGCTTGACAGAAGCCGTCATATTCGGATTTATAACAGCTTTCATGCTGTGGAACTTCTCGAACTTCTATCATCAGTATAATGCTGAAATTTTCCCGACGAGGGTGAGAACAACTGCAGCTGGATTTGTCTACTCAATTAGCAGGATATCGACGACGATCATTATACTTTTCATTGCGGCATATATAGGATCAAAGAATGCAGTTGGGATATTCTCAACGGTATGGGTATTCATTGTTATAGTGACTGTAATACTGCTCCTGCTCCCAAATTCAACACAGAAGTACGTTGAAGAGATAGCTGTATAAACACCTAATACTTTTTTTATTTTTTATTTTCCTTTTGTATCGCCACTTCTATTGATTTTTTATACAAAACACATAATTTTCCTCGATATTGAAGCTAATCAAAGATAGATTCCTGAGTATGAGCCAGACCGCTGAGTCCTATTCACGTCCATTCCACTGTTTCACGTATTCAATACAATCAGATTGTAGCTAGATCATTGGAATCACCTTCTTAAGGCTGTAAGGTATCGTTCTTTTATATACTGGATATGAACCATTTTTGGTTTGCTGATATTCACTAAGCATCCTGGAGCGCGAGTTAAAGTTGCAGGGTACAGTATTTACCCAACTATCGGAAATTCTGAGTATACCGGACTTATAAGCTTATCCAGACATTTTTCAAATTGTAATATTTTCTTTCAAAGGAATTTGCCTCCTAACCGGTTAGATCAATAATTATAATATTTAACGTGGATTGGAGATCATGATAACCGATGATACCCTTCGTGAGGGAATGCAAGCTCCGGGGATGGCATTCACTGTAGATGAAAAGGTAAAAATCGCAAGGATCATCAGTGATTGTGGTATAAAACGTGCACTGGTCGCATATCCTCCTGCACATCCATCTGAAGCAAGGGCAACAGAGAGAATCGTTTCTGATCATATTTTCCCTGAAATCTTTGCACTTGGAAGAGCAATCAGGGAAGACGTGGATAGCATTGCAGAAACCGGTTCTAACATTTCCCTACATCTACCTTTCAGAATGGAGAGGCTTGAAGAAACTCTCGATGCTGTTAGGTATGCATCCACCAAGGGGCGGATTGTGGAAGTAGCTGTGGTAGATGTAATGAAGAATGACATTAAGGATGTTATCAAGATCGCTAGGCTGGTTTCTCAGGCTGGTGCGGACATTGTGCAGCTTCCGGATACAACCGGGGTAGGGTCGCCCAAAAGGATGAGGACATTGTTCTATGAGGCAAAAAAAACAATTGGCGTGGAGATAGAAGCACATTGTCACAATGATAGGGGTGCTGCTCTTGCAAACGCCTATGCTGCACTTGAAGGGGGGGCAGATCACGTAGATGCAACAGTATATGGAATCGGCGAACGGAACGGCATAACTGATCTTGCATCGTTATCTGCTATACTTAAATCAGACGGGATATCCACGGGCATCGAGGAAAACGCTGTTAGGGGAGCATACAGGAAGATACTTGATGTGATACTGAATAAGATGGGAGAAAGTTTCTTTATGCAAAATTTCCCTCTGGTCGGTGAAAACGTATCTACTAACACTGCTGGTACGCATGTGGCATTTTCCAGCGTTTTCTCAGCAGAGAGGATGAGTTTCAACGTGTATGCTGGGAAATCCATGATAAGGCGGGTACTTGAATCATCGGGGATGGAGATTAATGATCAGGACATAAAGAAAATACTGAACGCGGTAAAGGACAGATCAGCAGATGAGGGGAGGTGTGTCCGTGTGGGAGAAATTATAAAAATAGCAGGGGAGATCGTTGGCAAAAGTAATTGAGATAGGTCATATAGTTGCAGGTCCGTCTGCTGGCCTTATTTTTTCAGAACTTGGATATGACGTTATAAAGATTGAGAAGCCAGGAGAGGGAGATATAGCTCGCAGATTGACAGAATCCAGCGCAGGTGCTTTCCCTTTCTTCAACAGGAATAAAAAAAGCCTGGCTCTGGACCTTGCAAAACCTGAAGGAAGAGAGGTATTTCTCAGGCTTGTCATGAAGTCGGATATTATAATAGATAATCTCGGGTATGGAGCGATGGAAAGAATGCAACTCTCCTACAGAGACATTTCATCTGTGAACGAGAGGATCATCTATCTCTCGATAAAAGGTTATGGTGCAGGGCCAATGGAAAAAAGAAAGTCACTTGATTTTCCGATTGAGATACACAGCGGTGTGGCATATATGACTGGACTTACAAACAAACCAATGAGAGTTGGCGGGTCCATGATCGATATGGGTGCGGCGATGTTCGGCGTTATCCAGGCGCTGAACGCGTTGATGGAACGAGACAAAACCGGTACAGGGAAGTTCATCGACATTGGACTATTCGAGACCGCCATGTTCTTTATGGGACAGCACATAGCAACATACCAGATCATTCACAGAGCATTGAAGCCGATCAATGAGGAAGGATTTGCATGGGCAATATACGATTTTTTCAACACATCTGAGGGTAATCAGGTGTTCATTGCAGTTACCACAGATGCTCAGTGGAAGGTCTTCTGCAGGGAGATGAACCTGGGTCTATGCGGAAAACCAGAACTGGAAAAAAATGAGGGACGCTTTGCAAGAAGGCAGGAACTTCTTTCTCTGATCGCGGATCGAATCTCGAAAATGAAGAAAGAGGATCTGATAAGCATTCTGCAGTCAAACAACATAGCATTTTCTGAGTTGAAGAAACCATGGGATCTGCTTTCAGATGAACAGGCGGGGCATAATCTAGTTAACGAAGTTTATCTTGGGGAAGAAATCAGGGTACCTGTAATTCCAGGAGGCAGTGGAAATTCTGGCAATCCTCCTAAAATAGGTCAGAATACTGGTGAAATACTCAAAGATCTGGGATACTCGGAACGAGAGTTGGAAAAATTGAAAAGTATAAGGGTAATAGATTATCCAACCATTCCTAAGAATGAGTGAGTTTGCATTTTGAACCGATTGTCATGTGTGCAAACCCGTGTCATCATTTCACAGCTTTTGCCGGATAAAATAAAGCTAAAACAGGCTACAGATTATAGGAAACATTAATAAGTGGTTATGTAAATATATAATTTAATGATTTATGGCAGTTTCAGCGTAAGGAGCAAATGCAGCCTTGCGGACGTTTCTGAAGCAGTTGGAGAGACAGTGATATCTCTTTATGCTTCTCCTATTGGCGAAGGCAAAAATTACGTTTTTTCCATAGTAAACTCCAAGAGTAAGGAAGAAGTGGAACAACTTCTTTCAAAAGATTTTGTGTCATACAAAATCCACTCCGAAAATGGAATAGTCTTGCTACAGGGAATAAAGCGCGGCCATGGCCTAATCAAGGCAATCGTTGATAGCGGAGCGGTGCCATCATTTCCAGTTGTAGCAAGGGGGGATCTTGAGGTACTCAACTTCATGTCGCTGTCCGATAAATCTCCATCTGCATTGGAAAACTCGCTTGGGTCTGGAAATAGTTTAGATGACTTCTTCTTTGATAAGGTTGGAGGGGAAAAACTAATCCTCGACGTAACCAAAAAATGGGGAATCCTCGGTTCCCTGGATCTTACAAACGCAGAGAGGGATCTCCTTAAATCCGCATACAAGCGCGGGTACTTCGAATGGCCTAGATTGTACGACCTAGATCTCCTGAAACAGGACTATAACCTGTCGAAACCTACAATTCTCTATCATATGAGAAATGCTGAACGGAAAATTATGCAGATTATATTTGGCTGATTCAGTATTATCGTATGCATCTTTGTAAAAATGTTTCTTTTACCTATCTCTTGTGGCAAATCATTCCTGAATCGATATCTGTTTTTTATGGAAACACCGTTCGTAGTGGAAAGCAGAGAAATTCAGGATGAACTTTGAAACCAAAAGTATCTGTTCGGTGCTACTTGCGTTGCTTGGATGCAATCTACCAGCTTTATTTGAGTGCGTGAAGAAGTGTTAATTTTACAGGACTCACGCAAATTGAAATAGTGAAAATTCAATATGTAATCATAGACATTATGGTTCTTCAGGGTCGTGGATTCGTACCGAAGATTAGGGGCAGTACCATCAAGATGCTTGAGGTTCTTAGAGATAATTATGACTAGAATTTAGGCGCCAAATCTTACGAAATTGAGCAGGGACATTGCATAATTGAAAATGAACAAAGGAAAAAATACTGTGGGGAGCAGAAAAATTCAGAGGAATTCTCAAGGCACCAATGGGAGACCTCAGAATCAGGAATAACGACGGAACAGAACCTGCTCTTGACACAATTCTCGGTCTAAGTTCAATCTGGATCTCTTCGCAAACATAAGACCAATAAGGTTGCTTCCGGGCATTTTGTCAGTTATACGTGGGATGGATTTAACCAGCTCAATAGATTAAACTATTGTGGGGGAAAACACTGAAGGATTGTATGAAAGTCATTTCGGTGGGAGCTTTCACAAAACACATGATAGAAGAAATGAACAATACATAGATGTCAAATTAGTGACGGAGGTTTCCAAAGCTTCGAAAGGATAAATCGCAATATTGTTCCATGGCAGTTATAAATATTGACAAAATCTCTTAATTTATTTGTCTTCGAAGAACAGCACTGAACTCTTAAGAATATGCCTTGAGCCGGGATTGAACCAGCGACCTCCAGATCTTCAGTCTGGCGCTCTCCCTACTGAGCTATCAAGGCTTTAACCTCTATATTCCTGAGGTTTATTTAATTTCC